>NZ_CBAZRM010000006.1:0-185345 GCF_964834465.1 Jezberella sp. | reverse complement strand
TGTCCATTACTGGTACGTCGACCAATGGGCATGGTGTTAGCGTCAGTAGCGCATTAGCATTGGTCACAGCAGGCACTGCGACCATTACTGGCACATCCAGTGCAACGAATGCCTATAGTGGTGTCTATGTTCTAAGCGCTCTCAGCAATTCCGCAACGACGGGTGCTCTCGTTATTACAGCAACGGATACCGCAGGTGGATCAAACCTTGCATACTACCAGACAGCGAATGTCAGTTCGGGGACAGGGGGCGTCACCATCACTGCCACTGGCTCTGGGTCGAATTCGGCATTTAATGTGTCTAACAATATCACGTCGACTGGGCTGGTCAGTCTGACTGGTAACGCCGGCACAGGCGGCGGTAATGGTATTTGGCTTAACGGCAAAAACACAATATCTGGTTCAAGCGTGGCCATCAATGGCACTGGTGGCTCGACGGGTGGCTCAGGGGTTTATGTGGGCGGTGGTTCAACCCTTTCATCAACCGCGGGGTCGATGACCGTCTCTGGCACCTCTCTTTCGGGGTCGAATTCTGGCATCAATATTGCCTCGTCATCAACCGCCATTGCGGCGACAGGCGGCGACGTTAACCTAGTCGGTAGCACTGCTCAACCCAGTTCGACCGTTGCGGGCGTGTTTTTAGGCGATTCGAACACGGTGACTGGTGACAGCGCATCAAAAATCAATATCTCTGGTGGGTTAGTTGGCAACGGCAACATTGCGACTAACGGTGCCGCTGTCAGTTTTAGTAATGGGGGGATATCCACAACGCCCAATTACAAGGGTGTGATCTCTGGCACAGGGTCGCTGACCAATGTCTCGGGCATACAAGCACTATCTGGCGCCAATACCTATACCGGTACCACGTCGATCACCGGTGGCACCTTGCAGGTGGGCGCCGGATCGACGACTGGCACCCTCGGTACTAACACGGGTGCGATTGCCAATAATGGCACGCTGGCGTATAACCTCTCGTCAAACGTGACCGTCGCGAACCTCATCAGCGGGACAGGTGGGCTCAGTCAGCTTGGCACTGGCACGGTAATACTCACTGGCGCCAATACCTATGGCGGTGCGACGATCATTGGCTCTGGGAGTAACGCAGGTACGCTGCAGGTAGGCAATGGCGGCAGTGATGGCAGTTTGGGGGCGAGCACCTCGGTTGTGAACAACGGTACGCTGGCCTTTAACTTGACCACCACACCGACCGTTTCCGCTGCAATCAGTGGGTCAGGCGGTTTGTCACAACTGGGTAGCGGCACCACTGTTTTGACCGGCAATAATAGCTATGGCGGTACCACCACAATCAGCGCTGGTACGTTGCAAGTGGGTAACGGTGGCAGCACAGGTAGTCTCGGGACAAGTAGTTCAATCGTGAACAATTCAGCGCTCGTGGTGAATTTAAGTTCAACAACGACCATCTCGGGTGTCATCAGCGGTAGCGGCACACTGACCCAGAGCGGCAGCGGTACCACCATACTGACCGGCACCAATACGTATAAGGGTGCCACGAATATCAGTGGGGGCACCCTACAGGTTGGCGCCAGCAGTACCAGTGGTACGACGGGCTCGCTGGGGACAAGCGCCGTGACACTCTCTAATGGCGCTCGCTTAAGCTATCAGTTGGCAACCAACACCACGATCAATAACGCCATCTCCGGGGCCGGAAGCGTGATTGCCAACATCACCGGTACACTAAATATCGGGACCAGTGGCATTGCCCTTGTGAGCGGTGATAGTTCGGTGAAGCCGGCAATCAGCCTCACCTCGACCGGTGCACTGACGATCGCTGGACCACTGAGTGTGACCAACGCGTCGAGCACCGATACGAGTATTGCGCTCACGACGACGACGAGTGGCTCGGGGATCAGTCTCGGCAGCATTGATGGGTCTAACACTGGCTCGGGTGTGGTAAATGTGACTGTTCAAGCCAACGGTGGCGCGATAACGACAAGCGATATCAGTGCTTACAACATCACCCTGGATAATACCAACGGCACCATCAATTCGGCGACCGGTGCCATTACACAGGGGACCGCCGCCTCCACAGGCATTGGTATCTCAATTGGCGGTGACATCACGGCCACCAATAACCTGAATTTTGCAGGGGCGTCCTCCGCTAACACGGGGGTTAGCCAAAGCGCAAATATTTCTGGCGCGAACATTCAAGGATTTGGGAATTCAGTCGCTACTATTGGCGGCAAAAACGGCTATTACCAAACCTCTGGCAACATCACAACGACAGGTGCGTCAGGTGCCAGTGTGATTACAGGGAAGATGGCCTCTGCAGGCGGTGGGGGTACGGGGGCGTTGTACATCACTGGGTCAAGCAACCTCACAGCAGCAAGCGGCACAACATTAACGTTGGTCGGCCAAGCCACGGCCCAGGCAAGTGATTCTTTTGGCAACACGAGAGGCTTAAGAATCGACCCTGGTGTCACCATTAACACTTCTGGGGTGGTCGCCCTACAAGGCAATAGTAATAGCGATGACGGGTTATATAACTTTGCGACGATCAACGTCAAAACGGGCTCATTGGCGTTGACAGGTACGAGCACCGGTAGCGGTGGTGGCTCGCAATCTGGTCTGACAAGCACGGGTGCGATCAATCTTTACAACAACACCTCACTCAGTATCGTCGGCAGTGTTGCTAACCAAGCGGCGACATCGGCTGAAACAGGGGTGGTGATTCAAGGCGCTATCGGACAGGCGGCAGGTCAAACGACAGCGGGCAATATTTCAATCACGGGCTACTCAACCTCTGCTAGTAATTCCACCGCTGTCACGACCACGAGTTCAGTGACGACTGAGACTGGAAACATCACGATCGTTGGTCAAGCCTTGGCGGGTTCGGGTGGTTCGACGCTGTCGATTGGTGGATCGGTAACGAGTACGTTGGGCAACGTGACTGTGCAATCCATAGGAGGCGCGATTTCACACACTGCTGGAACAATTTCGGGCAACAATGTGACGATTGATAATACCGGCGCTGGTCTCACCAGCTTGATCGCCGATTCGTATGACAGCAATGTGTTGTCGGTGGGTACAGCGTTAGGGGGCTTAATCGACTCAACGACTGGGGCGATCACGGCAGGTTCAGCCTACAACTACCGTGGTAATGGTCTGGCTGGCATCCTGCTGTCAGGAAGTGGCATCATGGCCAGCGGCAATGTCAATATTCAGGGTAATGTCAAATCGTCTGCTGCAGACTATCCGGGCGTCGCACTTAGCGAAGGCATTAGCACCAGCGGGTCAACTTCGGTGGTGAATATCAGTTCGAACACCCTCGTTCGATTAAATGGCACGATCGAAGATACGTCTGGGACTATCGGTACAGTGACTGTGACAGGTAACACTGGGGTGGTGCTAGGTAGCAATATCACCTCGGCCGGCTCTGGTGGTATCACCGTGACTGCGGGTTCAGGGGCTAGCTCGACTGCAGCTTTGATTGCTACTAACGGCGCAACACTGACTCAAGCGAGCGGATCGGGCAACATCTCGCAATTCACGACCGGTTCAGGCGATTTGACAACAGCCAAGGTTGTCGATGAAGGAAGCGGCAACGTCATCATTGCAGCGGGTACGGATCTTGCAGTCGGCACGACGACTGGAAACGTTTTAACGACCAATAGTGGCAATACGGTGACGCTCGCCGGGACAGACAAACTTTATGTGTACTCGGGCTCTGAGGCGACGACGGGTAACTTGAGTAGCTTGAGCAGCGGTCTCTCTAGTCTCTATGTCGCTGGCTCAGGTTTCACGACCAATGCGCAGATCGGGACCGCTTATGGCGCTAGCACCACGATCGCGAATGGTGCCTCGACGCAGGTGTTATTCAGAGACTCAACGTCGCCCAATTTTGCGCTTACCCTGACGAGCCTGACCAAACAATACGGTAGTGACGACCCTACGCTTTCGCTGGCTTCTGTCACCGCTGCTTACACGGGGGGTAACTTAACCTACACGCCAACGGGCGGCAACAACACCTTTGTGCTTGCTTCGACAACAGCGCTCAATAGCTTGACAGGTTTGACGACGGCCACGCGAACGTCAGGCGAGGATGTTGGTACCTACAGCTATAGCGGGGTCAGTAGCAGTCTGTCGACGCTCACGTTCACAGCGGCCCCTAGTTTAAAAATCACCCCTAAAGCGTTGACGATTACGGCCAACGAAGTGTCGGATGTGACCTATGACGGCGTGACAAGTTACCAAGGGTTGGTATCACAGGCTGGTGTCAGTACCACCGGCCTGGTCAACGCGACCGTTAACGGCGTTGTCATCGCCGATCGTGTGGCTAGCGTGATATCGAGTTTCAGCTCGGGTTTGACCGTTGGCGTGGGTACCGCAATTGACGGCACGGGCGTGGCGCAAGCAGGTGATTTCAACCGAAGCATCAGCGCTGCGAGCGGCACAGGGTTATCCAACTACACCATTACCTATGTCGGCAATACCGGCACAGTGGATAAGGCAAACCTCAGCTTGAGCGGTAGTCAGGTCTACACCGCGGATACTGCCTTTGCAGGCACCAATCTCACGGCAAAAGGGGTGGCTGGTGAGACGTTTGCGGTGACGGGTACAGGCGCAGGAACCAACCTGTTGAGTGCGAACGTGCAAACGGGTGCGACCTTGAATAGCGTGACTGGGCTTGCGCTTGGCACGAGCTCAAATGGCGGGGTGGCTAGCAACTACAACCCCCTGTCGACCACTGGTTCAAGTGTCAATGTGACACCTGCTGCGTTAACGATCACCGGCGCAACGACGAGCACCGTCTATAACGCCGACGAACAAACCAATACCTATACGGTCAAGGGCCTGTTAGGTAATGATTCGGTCAATCGGGTGACAGGGTTGGCGGCTGGCGTGAACGTTGGTACTACAACGGATAGTTTGGGTTCGGCCAGTGGCAATGGTCTGTCGAATTACACGATCTCGTATGTGAACGGCTCTCAGACAATTACGGCCGCGCCCTTAGTGATTACAGGTGCCACGACCAATGCGACCTACAGCGGCTCTGCGCAGTCTAATAGTGGCTTTACTCAAGTTGGTTTGAAAGGCTCTGACACCATTGCATCGGTGAGTGGCTTCGGGACGGGAACCACCGTTGGTACTTATAACGATAATTTGTCGGGCGCAGTTGGCACTGGCTTATCCAATTACAACATCAGCTATCAAAACGGTTCGATCACGGTTGGCAAGGCTAATCTAACGATTACGGCCAACAATACTGCCAACTTTGTGACACTCGCCGATCCCGCGGGGTATTCGGGGGTCTCTGTAGAGGGCTTGGTCGGTGCAGATACGGTTGCCAGTGCAACGCTCTCGAGAGTGGCGGGTACGACGGCAGGTAATTACGCGCTCAGCGCAAGCAATGCAGTAGGCACGGGGTTAAGTAACTACAACATCAATTATGTAGCAGGCACCTACACCATCGTCCCCGCACAAGAATTGTTGATCAATACGACGGGTGCAACGACGACGTACGGATCGGCTGCTACGATCGCCACTCCAACAGCAAGCTATTACAACGCATCGGGTAAGTTGATAAATGCTTTGCTCCAGGCTAAAACGACCAATGCTCAAGGTCTGACAACCTACACGTTTAATGACGAAGCGGGCGGTACGGTATCGTTTAGCTTAGCGGCAAACATACCAACGACGGCTGTCAGTGGGTCAGGTAATACTGTCGTCGGTAGTTATGGGATTGTTGCTAATAATTTTAGTAAGACAAGTTCTAATCTCGTCGCGAACGCGGCTGTTGTCACGGGTGACGTCACCTTCAACCCTCTGGCATTGACGGTCACGGCAGCCAACACCACCACGGTTTACAATGCTTCTGCGCAAGGTCAGAGCTATTCAGTCTCAACAGGCCTTAACGCAAAAGATGCCGTGACGATCTCTGGGACAGCTACCCGAACGAATGTAGGCACGTCTGCTTCGTCGCTGCTAGCGTCTGGATCTGATGCCGGAAATTACAGCTTCACGTTTGTGAATGGCGATTTGACCGTGACGCCTGCACCGTTGACGGTTACGGGTGCCAATACAACGGGTGTGTACACCAGTAACTCTCAAACCAACACCTACAGTACAACGGGTCTGCTTGGGTCAGATACGGTCACGGGTGTCTCAGGCGTCGCGGCACGCACCAATGTAGGGACAACTGCGGATAATCTCAATAGCGCAACAGGTAGTGGTTTGTCTAACTATGACATTACTTACGTCAATGGCGGGCAGACAATTACCCCAGCAGCGCTGAAGATCACGGGCGCGACGACAAGTTCAACCTACACCAGCAACTTACAAACCAATAGCTATTCGCAAATAGGGTTGCTCGGCTCTGATTCGATCACAAGCGTCACTGGTTTGGCCTCTCACACAAACGTAGGGACAGCGACTGATAACCTGACTGATGCGACAGGCACAGGCCTGTCGAATTACACCATCACGTTTGTCAATGGTTCGCATCAGATCACCCCTGCCAATGCAACGGTGACTGGTGCGACAACCAGCGCGACCTATACCGCTAACGCCCAGACGAACACCTATACGGTGTCGGGCTTGCTTGGGTCTGATACGGTGACTGAAGTGAGCGGTGTGGCGACAAGAACCAATGTGGGTACGACGGCTGATAACCTCAGCGTTGTCGCTGGTACTGGCATATCAAATTACAATTTTTCCTACATCAATGGGTCGCAAACCATCACCAAAGCGTCGCTAACCATTACCGGTGACACGACCCAGTCGACTTACACGAGCAATTTGCAAACCAATGGTTACTCAGTGACGGGTTTGTTGGGCAGTGACTCAGTGACGACGGTCACAGGTTCAGCAAGCGCAACTAACGTCAGTAAAACCAGTGACAATCTAACCGCTGCCACGGGTAGCGGGCTGTCAAACTACAGCATTAATTTTGTGAACGGGTCATTACAGATTACCCCTGCCTCGTTGACGATTGCCGGCGACACGACGAGTTCAACCTATACCGCCAACGCGCAGACCAACAGTTATACCGTCTCAGGATTGCTCGGTAAAACTGATGCGGTGACGGGTGTAACAGGGCTCGCGTCGCGCACCACCGTGGGCACCACGAGCGATAACCTCAGCGGCGCTGTGGGCAGTGGTCTATCGAATTACATGATTTCTTATGTGAATGGTTCGCAAACCATCACGGCAGCACCGCTGACTATCACCGGTGACAGCACGAGCGTGACCTATACCAGTACCGCGCAGACCAACACTTATAAAGTGGCAGGCCTTCTTGGTAGTGATGCCGTCAGCAGTGTGACGGGGTCCGCAACCAGAACAAACGTCGGTTCTTCGCAAGATGATTTAGCGGGGGCTTTAGGCACTGGTCTATCCAATTACACGATTTCGTATGTCAATGGATCGTTGGCAGTCACCCCCGCTACACTGACGATCACCGGCGACACCACAAGCTCAACATACACCAGCAACGCACAAACGAATACCTATACCAAGAAAGGATTGTTGGGCACAGACTCCGTTACCTCTGTGGATGGATTAGCCCAGATAACGAACGTCGGCACAACGGCAGATCATTTGAGCAATGCCGAGGGCAATGGCTTGTCGAATTACACCATTACGTATGTCAACGGATCTAAATCAATCACGCCTGCAGCGCTGACTATCACGGGCGATACGACAACCACGGGTTACAGCGGATTAGTACAGACCAATACCTATGGTGTCAGCGGTTTGTTGGGGACTGATTCGGTCACCAGTGTGGCTGGCCTGGCCTCTGGCACTAATGTTGGCAAAGTCTCGGATGTTTTGAGTGGTGCCACGGGGTCTGGGCTCTCGAACTACACGATTTCGTATCTGAATGGGTCGCAAACGATCACCCCTGCTGATTTAACGATCACGGGATCCACCACCAATGCGACTTACAACGGCTATGCACAATCGAATAACGGGTTTACCGTCTCAGGTCTAAAAGGCGCTGATACCGTCACTGCAGTCAGTGGTTTTGGCTCAGGCACTAATGTGGGAACCTACCGCGATACGTTAACGGGTGCTACCGGTAGCGGCTTATCGAATTACAACATTACCTACAACAGTGGATCGCTCACCATCGGGGCCGCAAACTTAACGATTACCGCCAACAATTCTTCAAACTTTGTGACTCAGTCTGACCCCAGTGGCTACGCAGGTGTCTCAGTCGTAGGTCTTCTTGGGCCGAATGACGCGGTCACCAGTGCCAATCTGACCCGCGTGGCTGGCACGGCAGCCGGGTCGTATGTGCTGACCGCGAGCGGCGCAACAGGCACAGGGCTTAGCAACTACAACATTAGTTATGTGGGTGGCACCTACACCATCGTACCCGCTGGTGAGTTAATGGTGAACACCGCAGGCGCTGTTACCACCTACGGCACTGCTGCGAAGATCAGTTCGCCCGCCGCGACCTACTTAAGTTCAACTGGCACGATCATCACTGAACTCGCTAGTTCCACGACAACCACGTCAGCGGGTGTCACGATCTATAACTTTTCTGATGGTGCAGGAGGCACTGTTTCGTTTAGTTTGAGTGCGAATGTGCCCACGACTGCGTTTTCCAAATCCGGTAACGTCGCTGTTGGTACCTATGGGATCATTGCCAGTAACTTTACCAAAACTGGGTCTAACCTGACGACCGATGCGGCGGTAGTGACCGGCGATGTCGTGGTCAATCCGCTTGCCGTGACGGTGACGGCAGGCAACACGAGCAACGTGTATACCAGTCAGACACAACAACAAACTTACACAGCGCAAGGGCTTATTTCGGGTGACGCGATTACCGTTTCTGGCACTGCCAGTCGCACGAACGTCGGGACATCAACCTCTGCATTGTCGGTCTCTGGTGCCGATTCGAGCAATTATTCATTCACGCTGGTCAATGGGGATCTTACGGTCACGCCCGCTGCGCTGACCATTACCGGCGCAAAGACTGTCTCGACCTACACCAGTCAATCCCAGACGAATACTTACAGTACCTCAGGCTTGTTAGGCAATGATCGTGTGAGTGGCGTGTCTGGTTCGGCCAGTCGCACCGATGTTGGCACAACCACCGATGCGCTCAGTGATGCGACTGGTACAGGCTTATCTAACTACAGTATTTCGTATGTAAATGGGTCGCAAACGATTACGCCCGCCGCACTGACGATCAAAGGTGCTTCGACGACAGCGGTCTATACGAGCAATGAGCAGACGAACACCTACACCACGGCTGGTTTATTGGGTAGCGACACGGTGGCGGATGTTGCGGGCTTGGCGAGCCACACTAACGTGGGGACGGTCAGTGACAGCTTAAGCGGCGCGACAGGCTCGGGTTTATCTAATTACACGATTACCTATCTCAATGGCTCGCACACCATCACGCCCGCGGTATTGACGGTGAAGGGCGATACGACCTCGGTGACCTACACAGGCTTATCTCAGTCCAATACCTATAGCGTGTCGGGCTTGTTGGGCAGTGACTCTGTAACGAATGTGGTGGGCGCGGCAACAGGGACGAATGTTGGTAAAACAACTGACGCGCTGAGTGGGGCCGCCGGTAGTGGGCTGTCGAACTACAACATTAGCTATGTGAATGGCTCGCAAACCATCACGCCAGCCAACCTCACCATCGCTGGCGACAACACCGTGTCAACGTATACCGGTGGTGCTCAAACCAACACCTATGCGGTCACTGGTTTGCTGGCCTCCGATACGGTTAGCAGCGTGACAGGGTCTGCGGTGAGAACCACTGTCGGCCAAACGTATGACGTGTTGAGTGCCGCAACAGGCAGCGGTCTATCCAACTACAACATTACGTATGTGAATGGCTCTCAGACAGTAACCCCTGCTGCGTTGACGATCACGGGTGCTACCAGCACATCAACGTATACGGCCAGCGCGCAAACCAACACCTACAGTACAACGGGGTTGCTCGGTACCGACTCGGTCAACAGCGTCAAGGGCCTAGCGAGTCGCACCAACGTAGGCACTTCTGCGGATGATTTGAGCACCGCCTCAGGTAGCGGCTTATCAAACTACCAAATTACCTATGTCAACGGCTCGCATACTGTCACTGCGGCCTCGTTAATCATCACCGGGGCAACGGCCACGGCAACGTATGACGCCAATCAACAAACCAATACGTATGCGGCTTCTGGTTTGCTAGGTAAGGACACGGTCTCTGGCGTCACTGGCTTAGCCACACAAACTAACGTTGGGACAGCCACTGACTCATTGAGTAATGCGGTGGGTACCGGGTTAAGTAACTACAATATTTCGTATGTGAATGGCTCGCTCAAGATTAACCCCGCAGATTTAACTATCACTGGGGCTACCACCTCGTCAACCTACACCAGTCAGGCGCAGACCAACACCTATAGCGTCTCAGGTCTGATGGGGGCTGACACGGTGAGCGGCGTGACAGGCTTGGCGACCCGCACGACGGTCGGGACAACTCAAGACGCCTTGAGTGCTGCGACGGGGGCCGGGCTCACTAATTACACGATCACTTACGTTAACGGCTCACAGACGATTACGCCCGCAGCCTTAACGATTACCGGCGCTGACACCAGCAGCGTTTACACGGCCAAAGCACAAACCAACACTTACACGACCAATGGCTTGTTGGGGGCCGATACGGTGACGGCTGTGTTGGGCTCAGCTACCCACACGAACGTAGGTTCGGTCGATGACAGCTTGCACAGCGCCAGCGGGTCTGGTCTGTCGAATTACCACGTCACCTATGTGAACGGCTCGCACACCATCACGGCCGCCCCCTTGACCATCACGGGTGATATCACCAGCTCAACCTATACCAGCGACACGCAAACCAATACCTACAAAACGGCGGGCTTGCTGGGCAACGACGCCGTGACAGGGGTAAAAGGCTTAGCCACTGGCACCACCGTCGGTCAGACGGTTGACCACTTGTATGAGGCATCAGGTACGGGCGTGTCAAATTACGACATCAAATATGTCAATGGCTCATTGACGGTGACGCCGGCTTCGCTCACGGTCAGTAATACGGCGAATAACACGACGTATAACGGTGCCTTACAAACCAACAGTGGCTTTACTGTCACGGGTCTGAAAGGCGCTGATACGGTTGATTCGGTGACCGGGTTTGGTGCAGGCACAAACGTTGGCACTTACGCTGATGGCTTATCAGTCGCGTCGGGTAAGGGTCTCTCTAACTACAACATCACGTATCAAAATGGCTCAATCACGATTGGCCAGGCCAACTTGAAGATTACGGCTAATGACGCCGCGGATTTTGTGACGCAGACAAAGTCTGGTGTGAGCAGTTACGCTGGGGTTTCTGTTGAGGGCTTGCTTGGTACTAACGACACCGTGACGAGCACAACCATCACAGGTTCGATGAGCAGCAATGCACCCGCTGGCTACTATGCCAATGCACTGACGGCGAGTAATGCGACGGGTACTGGTTTAAGTAACTACAACATCACCTATGTGGCCGGTAATTACACGGTGGTGCCTGCTGGTGAGTTACTGGTCAGCACGACTGGCGCGACAACCACTTACGGCACGGCGGCATCCATTGCAACGCCAACGGCCAAGTACCTCACTTCAACGGGGACAGTGATTAACGAGCTCTTGCAGTCTGTGACGACAAACGCAGCGGGGCTCACCACCTATACCTTCTCTGATCAATCAGGTGGGACCGTGGCCTTTAGTTTGACCCCCAACATCACGTCCTATAGCAAGTCTGGTAACGCCGCAGTTGGAACCTACGGCCTCAGTGCCAGCAATTTTGTGAAGACGGGCTCGAATTTGACCGCTAATTTTGCCGCGGTGACGGGTGAGGTCACGGTGGACCCATTGGCAACGACGATCACAGCGACGCCCACCACCTCTGTTTATAACGCTGGTACGCAGACACAAGCCTATACCGTGTCAAACTTAATCAGTGGGGATGCGGTAAGCATCTCTGGGGTTGCTAGCCGCACGAACATTGGTACCGCTGAGTCAATTCTTTCTGCTTCTGGGGTGGATGTCGGTAATTACACGGTCACCTATTTGAACCATGATTTGACGGTAACGCCCGCGCCATTGACCGTGACAGGTGCTTCTACGTACGTTACCTATAACGGCGGCACGCAATCCAATAGCGGCTTCACGACCGCTGGGCTGCTGGGCTCGGATAAGGTTGCCTCTGTGAGTGGCTTTGGCACCGGCACGAATCCGGGCATCTACGCCGATGCGTTGTTTGGTGCAAATGGCAGTGGGTTGTCCAACTACACGATTCGCTATGTCAATGGCTTCCTTTACATCGGGGCTGCTGAACCTGGTAAACCCGTTGTGACACCAGCCAGCGCGGCAGTTGTCCCGACCTCAAGCAAGGCATCGCCGGTGGCGTCTGTCACGGCTGCTGTCCCTAGCACAGTGAGTACAGCCTCGACGAAATCGAGTGCGACTGCGACGCTGACGGTCTTCAATCCCGTGACGCCAATCGTTGTTCCGCAGACCGTTTCAAGGCAATCGTCGCTCTCTGTGGGGATCAAAGACAGTGGCGAGTTTCAGGCGGTGAATCTGCCCAGCATTGATTCGACCGTTTGTGATTCGGATGGTAGTTCTTCAGCAGCACTTTCTGGAGGCGCAGGTCAAGGGGTTGTGTGTTACTCAGCAGATGTACCGGATAAAAAATCGAGATAACGGAGGGATACACTGGTAAAGGGATCTGCTATTGTGCTGGTTTAATGCGTCATTTGATTGTCTTGAACTTTATTGCGCAAAGCCTATGAACCCAATCACTGAAACTGTTGTCGCCCTGAATCAACGTCTTGCCCGAAACGGAACGAGCCGAGAGGCACTGATATCCGCGGTGCTTGAACAGGCACAAGCCAAAGCTGCTCAATACGTTTTCACCAAAACGTACGCGGATTCTGCTCTCGCTGCAGCCCGCTACGCGGACGCTGCGCAGAGCGCTGGGCTGGTATTGCACCCGATTGCGGGGTTGCCTGTCTCAATCAAAGACTTATACGATGTCGCCGGCGAGACCACCCTAGCGGGGTCTGTCGTGTGTGAGGGTGAACCGGTCGCTGCTGTTGATTGCCCTGCGGTTGCTCGTTTGCGATCTGCTGGTGCTGCGATTGTGGGTAAAACCAACATGACCGAGTTTGCCTTCTCAGGCGTCGGTATCAACCCACATTACGGCACGCCCGTGAATCCCACGGATACCAAACTGGCACGCATCCCTGGTGGGTCATCCTCTGGTGCCGCGGTGTCAGTTGCTCTGGGCTTGTCCGTCGCGGGGTTAGGGTCGGATACTGGGGGGTCAATTCGAGTGCCGGCGGCATTGAATGGTCTCGTGGGGTTTAAAAACACCCAGCAACGTACCCCACTTGCTGGCGCACTTGAGTTGTCGCACTCGCTCGATACCGTTTGCGCGATGACGCGCAGCGTTGAAGACTGTTTGCTCGTCGACGGCATTTTGGCAGGTGAACCCTTGAACGTTGCCCGTCGTCCCTTGTCTGCCATGCGGTTTGCCGTCCCTCAAACGATTGTGCTTGACAGCATGGATGCTGAGGTCGCTCACGCTTATCACCGAGCGATTTCTTTATTATCTGGGGCAGGTGCCCAGCTCGTCGATATCCCCGTGACCGAGCTGGCCGAGTTATCTAAAATCAATTCGCCGGTGGGTTTTGCACCCATAGAATCTTATGCGGTTCATTATGAACGCCTGATACGGGCACAAGACAAGTTTGATCCATTGGTCGCCAAACGCGTCAAACTTGGTGAGTCGGTGACGGCTAAGCAATATCTCGATTTGATTCGTCGCAGACGCGATTGGATCAAACGCACCGAGGCCGTGATGCAAGGGTTTGATGCGGTGTTGTGTCCAACGTCACCGATTTTGGCACCTGAGATTGCTGGCTTGATCGCTTCAGAAGAAGCTTTTTTTAAAGCCAATGCGCTCTTACTGCGCAACACCTCGATATTTAATTTTCTGGACGGCTGTTCTTTTAGTTTGCCTTGCCACACAGCAGATGAGTTGCCCGTTGGTTTGATGTTGTCATCGGTTAACGGCGATGATGCTCGCTTAGCCGGTGTCGCGTTGGCGGTTGAGGCTTGCTTGCAAGCTAAGTAACCCAGTGAATTAACTTTGGGGCTTTGACCGAGCCCAAGGTGTCTAGTCTGGCTATCAAGTCAATGGGGATATTCTGGGGATGTACCGCGACAGTACATCCCCGTTTTCAATCACTGCTGTCAATCGTCAATCTTTGCCTTCACGCAAAGACGGGATGAAAGAACCTTATGCTGGAACAGCGGCGACGGCTTCACGAGACTTGATCTCTAAGGCAATGATTTCATCCAGCATGGAAACCATCTGGTCGATTTCAGCACGCGTCACGTTCAGCGCTGGCATAAAGCGCAGCAAATCAGGTCTCGGTGCATTGATCAAGAGACCAACAGGCTCCATGGTGCGGGCTCTTTCGACAAGCTCAGACCCCATTGCCGAGCCGAGCTGCAAAGCCCGCAGAAGCCCTTCGCCACGCTCACCGGCCAAGTGATGTTTATCGGATAGTTTAAGCAACTGCTGCTTGAGGTATTCACCTTTTGCTTGCACATCATCCAGAAAACCGGGTGCTGTGATCTGGCCAATGACATTGACACCAACCGCTGTCATCAAGGGGTTACCACAATAAGTACCACCCTGATCGCCTGGTTCAAAGACAGCGACGGCATCCGTACAGAGCAGAGCTGCTAATGGCACGCCACCACCGATCCCTTTGCCAAGCGTCATGATGTCAGGCTCGATATCGGACAACTGATGGGCGAACAGCTTGCCCGTTCTGCCGCACCCGCTTTGTACTTCGTCAACAATCAAAAGCACATTGTGAGCGGTGGTAAGTGCACGCAGCTGTTGCATGAATGCTTTGGTTGCAGGGATGACACCACCTTCGCCTTGCACGGGCTCAAGCATCACAGCGACGGTTTGGTCATTGATTAACCG
The DNA here is from genome assembly GCF_964834465.1 of Jezberella sp. NCBI lineage: Bacteria > Pseudomonadati > Pseudomonadota > Betaproteobacteria > Burkholderiales > Alcaligenaceae > Jezberella > Jezberella sp. The sequence goes on along the minus strand of NZ_CBAZRM010000006.1, from coordinate 170,381 downwards.
TTCAACCGAGGCGATGTCGTTCAAGTCGGCCTTCGGGAAGCCGTTGACCTGAGGGGCGAACATGGTGTCCCAGCCGGGTTTGCCAGAAGCACTCATGGTTGCCAGTGTGCGGCCGTGGAAGCTATGGTCAAACGTGATAATTTGATAGGCCGAGTTTTTATGCATGCGGCCCCATTTGCGGGCCAGCTTGATGGCACCTTCATTGGCCTCAGCGCCACTGTTGGCAAAAAAGACTTTGTCGAAGCAGCTGCGCTCGGTCAGCATGTCGGCCAGCTCAATCATGGGCTGGTTGTAAAAAGCTGGGCTGGGGTTGATGACTTTGCTGGCTTGCGCACTCAGTGCTGCCAGCATGCCTGGGTCGCTGTGACCGAGGCAATTCACGGCCCATCCTTGAAGAAAATCCAAGTATCGCTTGCCGTTATTGTCAACTAACCATGATCCTTGTCCGGAAACCATTTCAATGTCGGGACGTTTTGTAACAAACATGATCGAATGTGTGTTCTTCATGGTTTCCTCTTGTCGTAGTTGGTTGACGAATTTTCTCCTGGATCTGATAGTCTATCAGACTCGTTATGCTTATTTATTGCCGCTGTCTGGGGTCAAGGGCGTCGCGCAATCCATCGCCCAGTAAATTGAAGCCCAGCACGACCAAAAAAATTGCGCTTCCCGGGAAGATAGACATCCAGGGTGCTTGAGTCATGAAGTTTTTTGCCGTATTCAACATCGAGCCCCAAGAGGGATTGGGGGGTTGTAGGCCGAGCCCCAAAAACGACAAGCTTGCCTCGGCGATGATGGCCGTTGCAATGGTGATCGTCGCTTGTACGATCAGTGGCGGCATGATGTTGGGCAAGATATGGGTCAGGATGATTCGAGTGTTCGAGGCGCCGAGCGCCTTCGCACTTTGGACATAATCGTCGCTTTTGACACTTAAGACTTGCCCGCGCGTCATTCTGATAAAACGGGGTGCAGCAGAAATGCCAATGGCAATCATGGCATTCACGAGGTTGGGGCCCAAAAACGCAGCAAGCGCGATTGCCAGAATCAAAAAGGGGATCGCAAGGGCAGCTTCGGTTGCCCGTGAAATAAGGCTATCGACCCACCCGCCGAAATATCCCGAGATCAACCCCAGAGGCACGCCGACGATCAAGGCGATGAGTACAGAGACCAGGCCTGCCATGAGCGAGGCTCGTGCCCCAAAGAGCATACGGCTCAACAGATCACGACCGAGTTCGTCTGTGCCCAACCAGTGCAGGGCAGAAGGGGCTTTGCGAATGGCGATGAAGCTAGTTTGAAAGGGATCAATGCTGGTCAACAAGGGTGCGAGAATGGCCATCGTCGTAAAAAACAGCACAATGACAGCGCCGACCATCGCGACGGGGTTACGACGAAACTTCTCAAAAGACCGGCTGCTCACGCTTGTCTCAATTTGGGGTTAATGACGGCATATAAAACGTCTGCCAGCAAGTTCAGGGCAATAAAGCCAACTGCGACACATAAGACGACGCCTTGAACCACCGCATAGTCTCGGTTAAAAACAGCGTCTACCATCAGTTTGCCAAACCCGGGGATGGTGAAGACTTGCTCAGTCAATACCGCGCCTGCTAGCAATTCACCCAGCAGCAAAGTCACAAGTGTCACGATAGGCATCAGGGCGTTACGCAGGGCATGTTTCAGAACGACACGCACGGGTGCTACGCCTTTGGCACGTGCAGTACGAACGTAGTCGGCAGAGAGCGCCTCTAACATGGCAGAGCGTGTATGCCGCATCAGGTAAGCGGCAATCGCTGTTGATAAGACGAAGGCAGGCATGATCATGGTTTTAATCGACAGCCAGACATCCTCTCGCAGAGGCACAAATCCAGAGGCCGGCAACAAATGCCATTGAACAGAAATCAGCATGATCAGCAGAATCCCTAGCCAGAATCCCGGGACAGACATACCCGACAGGGCCGTCACGTTGGCTGCAAACTCAAACGTGCTTCCCTTTTTAACGGCGGCAAGGATCCCCATGGGAATCCCAATGATGATGGCCATCAACATCGCCATACTCGCCAGTTGCAGGGTGACGGGCAATTTCTGTCCAATCAGGGTTGCCACGGGCAAGTCAGTACGCAAAGACTTGCCCAAGTCACCCTGAGCGACCTGAGTTACCCAGGCCAAATATTGCACCGGCAGCGGATCGTCGAGGTGATACTTTTGTCTGAGATAATTCAACACGACCGGGTCGCGCTCTTCTCCCGCCAAGGTCAATACAGGATCGCCTGGCAGTATTTTCTGCAACGTAAAGACGATCAGTGACACCAGTATTAGGGTCGGTATCGCCACCAGCAGTCTGTTAAGAATCAGCTTGATCATATTGTGTCATGGGGTCATCGGCCCTTAAGGGGAAATGGTCACGCCACGAAGTCTGATCATACCGTCCGGATGAGGGATGAAGCCTTTGACCTTCTTACTCAAGGCAAACGGCCACGGTTGGTAGTACACGTACATTTGCGGCAAGTCATCCTGCAAAATGGTCTGTGCTTGATCGTAAATTGCTTTGCGCTTAGCGGTATCCGGTTCAATGCGGGTCGCATCAAGCAGTTTGTCGACGACAGGGTTGCAGTAGCGCCCATCGTTGAGTGCACCTTTGCATGTGACGAAGTTGTAAATATTGCCATCCGGGTCTGCACGACCCGACCAGCCAATCAGCATGGCGTCGAAATTGCCCGAGGCGGCCTCTTTTTGCATCGCTGCAAACTCGGTGGGCCGCAAGCTAACATCGAATCCAACCTCAGCAAGCATGGCCTGCATCAATTGCGTCATTGATGTTTCGGTCGTGTTGTTACCTGAAATCAACTCTAATTTCATCCGCTCAACACCAGCGGCCTTGAGCAACGCTTTCGCCTTGGCCACGTCGCGCGCTTTTACCGGAAACTTATCACTGAAGTAGGGACTGGCAGGCGGAAAGGGTTGCTGCGCAGGAGGGAAAATCCCTTCACCAATGACGTCGTTGATGGCTTGACGATCAAGGGCCAGTTCAAACGCTTGTCGCACGCGCTTGTCTTTGAAGCCTGCTGTGTCAGCCCGAGCACCATTGCCGATATTGAAAAAGATCTGTTGAAAACCCAGCCCTGACACCGGTGCAAATGTCAGTGATGCATCCTTTTTGATGGTTGGCGCATCTGCTGGGCTTGCACGCTCAATCAAGTCAAGGTCACCAGACTTGAGATTGGCCAGCCGAACGGTGGTGTCGGGGATGGCTTTGAAGATGACTTTTTTGAACTGGTAGCTGCTGGCGTCGTAATATTGATCAAACTTATCCAGCACGATACGGTCGTTTTGTACCCGCTCGGTGAACTTGTAAGGCCCTGAGCAAACCGGCTTTTTGCCCACACTCGACGAGTCTTTCGGATCGAAAGTCGCAGGCGATAGCATCATGCCAGCGCGATCGGATAACTGCGCCAGTAGGGTGGCATCGGGGGCTTTTAACTTAAGCACGAGCGTAAACTTGTCTGGCGCTTGCACTGACTCAACCGAGGCAAGTTCGCCCTTACGAATACTGTCGGGTAAGGTCAGCGCACGTTCGAGATTAGCCTTTGCCGCCGCGGCATCGAACTTCGTGCCATCGTGAAAAGTCACATCTTCACGAAGCTTGAAGGTAAGCGTTTTGTTTTCGTCGCTTAACGCCCAAGCGGTTGCCAGTTGCGGCACGAATTTCAGATCAGTGGTGATATCTACCAATTTGTCGCAGAGCGAGGTAAACACAATTCGACCAACATAGGTTCTGGCACGGTGGGGATCCAGCACGTCCGGGTCTTCTTGCAGCCCGATTCTGAGGGTTTGTGCGCGAAGGCTGGTGGCCATGAGCAACAGCGCAGACAGGCTGATCAATGTGACGAGACGCTTCATGAATATCCTTGAGGTTGATGCTGCTTCAACGTGTGGAAAATGATTGCACTAGGTTACGACGTTTTGGCAGAGATTGGCAGTTGTTCTTTTCAAGGACAGCAATAACCATACCAAACGTTTGCTTTTTAGAATCTTGCCGATATGCGCTATCCTAAAGTATTATTAAATTTAAACTTTGCGCCAACGCCATCCCGATATGACCACGACGATACCTTTTAGCATCAAGCACTCAGCGAACCCGGCCTCTCACGAAAAGCGAGAAGCTATTCTCGCTGCCCCAGGTTTTGGTAAGTATTTCAGCGATCACATGGTGTCGATTGACTGGTCGATCGAGCAGGGTTGGTTCAATGCTGAAGTAAGACCTTATGGCCCCTTGTTGATTGATCCGGCTTCTTCGGTACTGCACTATGGGCAAGAGATTTTTGAGGGTTTGAAAGCCTACCGGCACGCCGACGGATCGGTCTGGACGTTTCGACCAGAGCGCAACGCGGCTCGAATGATGCGGTCTGCCCATCGTTTGGCATTGCCCGAATTGCCAGTCGACCTTTTTGTTGAGTCTCTCAAACAGTTGGTGTCGGTGGATAAGGCTTGGGTGCCGAGCGCGCCAGAGACCAGCATGTATATCCGCCCCTTCATGATTGCCAATGAGACCTTTCTCGGGGTGCGGGCTGCTGAGCGCGCCGCCTACTATGTCATTGCAGGCCCTGCAGGCGCTTACTTTGCCAAGGGCGTTGCACCCGTTTCAATTTGGTTAGCCACGGATTACGCCCGTGCGGCCAGTGGTGGTACCGGTGCGGCTAAGTGCGGCGGTAATTATGCGGGATCATTGCTGCCGCAGAAAGAAGCGTACGCCAATGGCTGTTCGCAAGTGTTGTTTCTTGATGCCAGTGAGATGAAGTATCTCGAAGAGCTTGGCGGGATGAACGTGTTCGTTGTCATGAAAGACGGCACCGTCGTGACCCCCAGTTTGACAGGCAGTATTCTTGAAGGCGTGACCCGTGAGAGCCTCCTGCAGCTGGCCAGAGATCGCGGCCACAGCGTGCAAGAACGCAAGATCAGCTTTGACGAATTGCGCGAAGGTATCCCTTCGGGTGACATTGCCGAAGTATTTGCCTGCGGGACAGCTGCCGTGATGACCCCCATTGTGGCCATTAAAGGCCCTGGGTTTACATTGGGCGATGAAACCGCGGCTGCTGGTCAATTAACGATGTCGCTTCGTCAAGAACTGACTGACATTCAATATGGGCGAGTCCCGGATAGACACGGTTGGTTGACCCGTCTTGCGTGATATTTTTGGCCATGCGTTGATGGGTTGAAATGCAGCCAACGTTGGCTGCATTTCAGATGAGGGTTCAACCTGCCATCATCACCATACCGGGCGTTCAGACAACGCCTTGCTCGTGAAATTTTGCGATTTCGGCCGCTGAGAAACCGGCTTCATCCAAAATCTCGTCGGTATGGGCACCAGCATCAGGTCCGACCGTCACGACTTGAGCGGGTGTGCGGCTCAAGATCATTGGCTGAGTGATGAAATGACGATCCGCATCATGCACAGGATCGTGCACGGTTGTCGCAACACCACTGAATTTCACTTGTGGGTCTTCAAACATCTGAGGCACGTTATAAACTGGGCCGGCAGGAACACCCCCCTTATTGAGTTCTTCAACCCAGTAGGCGACCGGTTTCGTTCTGAAGGCTTCGTTCAACGCGGCGTTGAGCTCGACCCGATTGGCGCGGCGAAGCTTATCTGATTTGAACGCCTCTTTCTCGCGCCACTCAGGGCGTTCGCACACATCGATGAGACGCTGCCAGTTGCCTTCGCCTGAAGCCCCGAGATTGAACACGCCATCACTGGCTTCGAACAGACCCATCGGGCTGCTGGTGGGATGGTCATTGCCTGCCTGCGTGGGGATATCGCCTTCGTTCAGGTAGCGTGCGCCTTGAAAATCCATCATGGCGATTTGGGAATGCAATAGCGAAGCATGCACCCATTGCCCTTTGCCCGATTTCTCACGTTCGATCAACGCGGTCAGGATGCCCAAGGCAGTGTACAGACCAGCACTCATATCCGCGACAGCTAAGCCAGCCCGCACAGGACCAGTGCTAGGGAAACCTGTCACCGACATGAGCCCGCCCATGCCTTGCATAATCTGGTCAAAGCCGGGTCGTTTGGCGTAGGGGCCTTCTTGTCCAAAACCAGAGATACTGGCCAAAATAATGCGCGGGTTAACCTTTGCGAGCGACTCATAGTCGACGCCCAGCTTCTTCTTGACGTCAGGGCGCCAGTTTTCGACGACCACGTCGGCTGTTTTCACCAGACGCATCATGATCTCAAGCGCGCCGGGCTTTTTCAGATTCAACGTTAACGAACGCTTGTTGCGGTTCAAATTCTGAAAGTCACCCCCGTGGCGGTTGGCGGCGAACATCCCTTCATTGGGGTCGACGCCAGCAGGAGGCTCGATGCGAATGACATCGGCGCCGAAATCTGCAAGCACACGCACGCAGTTAGGGCCCGCCCGGACGCGTGATAAGTCGAGTACTTTAAATTGGTTTAGAGCTGTTGACGCTTGGATTTTTGGCATGATTTTATAGCGAACAAAAAGGGGGAATATAGGTTGCTTGGGGCTTTATTGCAAGCCATACTAACGGCTTGCACATTATCACTTAATACCGAGGAGACAAAGTGGGACAACTCATTATCAGCAAAAACGGCGCTGTCGGGACAATTGTGTTTTCTAATCCGACCAAAATGAACGCCATGACCTACGAGATGTGGATGGGCGTCCCCGAAGCACTAAAAGAGTTTGAGTCTGATGCGGCAATACGGGTGATCGTGCTGAAAGGCGATGGAGAAAAAGCTTTCATCTCAGGGGCTGATATCTCGCAGTTCGAGAGCCTACGTTCAACACCAGAAGGTCATCAGGCTTACGAAGATCACTTGGCTGTGGCGATGAAATACCCGACCGTGTGTCGCAAGCCGGTGATTGCCCAAATTAGGGGCTATTGTTTTGGGGGGGGGCTTGGTTTAGCTGCTGCCTGTGATATTCGAATCTGCGCTGAGGATGCCACCTTTCGAATGCCAGCGGCCCGATTGGGCCTGGGTTACGGCGCAGAGGGTATCAAACAGTTTCAAAATTTGATCGGCATGGCCAATACGACCGATATTTTCATGACAGCAAGGCGCTGGAATGCTGCTGAAGCCTTGCGGATGGGTTTTGTTTCAAAGGTCGTGCCTGTCGCTGATCTGCAAGCTGCGGTGGATGAATATACGACGATGATTGCTGAGAATGCGCCGTTGACCGTTCAAGCGGCTAAGTATGAGATTCGCCAGAACGTCACGGACCCCGACAAAGCCGATATGGTTGGGGCTCAACAGAGGGTGGATGCTTGTTTCGCCAGCGAAGATTTTAAGGAGGGGCGCAGGGCATTTATGGAAAAGCGCATCCCCAATTTTCAGGGGCGTTAATTGGATATTCAGACAGCGGTCGCCGAGATCGAGCAACACCCTGATTTTCGCTTGCTAAGACGGGTCAAGCTGGCGCAAGGCCATGTTTTTGCTGAAAATCTATCTGGTGAGCCTTGTGCTCGTCTTGCGGTCGTTGATACTGAAACGACAGGTTTTCGGCCTGAAGAGGGAGACAGGATCATCGACTTGGCAATCGCCGTGTGTGAATACGGCAAAGCGTCAGGTCAGTTGTATCGGATCGTCGACCGCTTTGAAGGCCTTGAAGATCCCGAACAGCCGATTTCTGCCGAAGTCGTGACATTAACCGGGATTACCGACGAGATGGTCAAGGACCAGCGAATCGATGATGAACAGGTTGCCCAGGTGATGACGGGGGTTGGCTTGGTCATTTGTCATAACGCTGCGTTTGACCGTGGCTTCCTCGAGGCCCGCTTTGCGGCCTTCCGAGATTTGGCATTTGGGTGTTCGCTGAATGAAGTGCCTTGGCGCAGTTGGGGCATCAACAGCAGCAAGCTCGATTACCTGGGATTTGTGTTCCGTCTATTTCATACGGGTCACCGAGCCCGGGCGGACGTAGATATGCTTGCCGCATTACTGGCGCAGCAAACGCCTGATGGATCGACGACTGTGCTATCAGTGTTATTGGCATCAGCACGTCTACCGAGCTGGCGGATCAATGCCATCGGGCTGCCTTTTGACAGTAGCCAAATCGCCAAAGCGCGAGGTTATCGCTGGCATCCAGGTGACGCATCGTTAGCCAAATGTTGGTGGGTTGAAACGCTGAATGAGCAAGAAGAAATGCAGTTTCTGACCCAAATCGGTTGTCATCACCCCGAAGTGATCAAACTAACCGCCCGCGAACGTTATCGCCAGCGGCGTTAGTCAGTCAAAGGCGTAAGTCAGTCAAAGGCAATGCAAGAGCAGAGGCTGAGCCTGCCTCTTCAATCCCTTGTCTGTTGGACTCAAGGCAAGCTCAGCATCACCTGTGCCACCGCAGCCGTCAGTTTTTTCGCATAGGGGATATGCAAAAATTCGTTTGGTCCGTGCGCATTGGATTTCGGCCCGAGTACCCCGCACACCATCATCTGTGCGGTAGGAAACCCCTCGCTGAGTAAATTCATCAGCGGGATCGTGCCGCCCTGGCCGATATAGCCGACGGGTGCTTGGAAGTGGGCGAGACTGGCTTGATTAAGCGCATGGGCAAACCAGGGCGCGGTATCGGGTGCGTTCCAGCCGCTTGAAGCCCCTTGCGAATCGAAAGTCACTTTTGCTTGATAGGGGGCATTGTCTTCAAGCAGTGTTTTGAGTGCTTGCACCGCTTCTGCAGCATCTACCAGCGGGGGTAACCTCAAACTGAGTTTAAAGGCGGTATAGGGACGCAGAACATTACCCGCATCCCGCAGATTCGGGAAACCCTCTGCGCCCGTGACGCTCAGCGTGGGCTTCCAAGTACGACGCATCAGCGCTTCAACAGGGTCAAGAGTGGTCGGTAACGCAAACAGGGTAGAACCGCCGCAATCGTGATGCGCCCAAGGAAATCGCTTGTACAACTCGTCGCCCAGAATGTTGGCCGTGACCAGTGCTTGAGCCTGCCGTTCAGCGGGGATTTCACAGTGAAACGAATCAGGAAGCAGTTGCCCGGTGCTGCTGTCCTCAAGCCGGTCAAGCACATGTCGCATGATCCTAAAGCTCGACGGCACGAGGCCCGATGCATCGCCTGAATGAACGCCTTCGGTCAGAATCTCAACCTTCAGCACACCAGACGCCATCCCGCGAAGGCTTGTGGTGAGCCACAGCTGATCGTAGTTGCCCGCGCCACTGTCAAGACAAATAACCAAGCCCACGTCGCCCAGCCTGGGGCGTAACAGATCCACATAAGGCAACAAGTCTGGCGAACCACTTTCTTCGCAGGTTTCAATGATGCCCACGATACGAGGATGGGGTGCCCCTTGTGCCTTCAAGGCCTGAATGGCTGTCATACTGGCGTAGGTTGCATAACCGTCGTCAGCAGAACCGCGACCATAAAGCTTGTCATCAATTAATTTTGCAGTCCAAGGGCCGAGACCTGCGCGCCAACCATCAAACTCAGGTTGTTTATCCAAATGGCCATACATGAGCACGGTCTGACTGCCTTGTGATAGCGGGCGAGTCGATGCCACATCAAAAAACAGCACGGGGGTCCGGCCAGGCAGTCTGATGATTTCGAGCGTCAGGCCAGCCACCTTTTGTGCCAGCACCCAGTTGGCTGCGCGCTGGATAACGGTTTCCAAGTAACCCGTCTTGGCCCAGTCTGGGTCGAAGGCTGGGGATTTGGCGGGGATCTCAATATAGTCGCTGATTTCGGCAATCAACTCTTCGTCCCACGCCTGGCTGACATCGGCGAGCACTTGGTCGGTATCCAGTACGAGATGATCTGTAGACATGACAACATCCTGTGGTGGTGAGGTAGGGGCTCGGTCACTTGACACGGTAGCTGTCAGGTTTTGAGCGACTCGGTACGATCTTTATCGGTCTATTTAACCAGATCGCGCGGCGTGCGCAAAGCGACGTGGCCGCAGGGTGATCCCCAAAACCATCGCCGTGCCTTATGATTGGCTTTGTCGATACCTCGGACCGCTTCAACATGACTCAAGCCACGCACGCTGATTTCACCAAACTGCTATATGCACGCTACGGCGACAGACCAATCACGGTAGACGCTGTCAATGAAACGATTGCGACGATGCTCACCCATCGCTCGGTCCGTGCCTACACGGATCAACCCTTGCCAGACAACGCCCTTGAACTCATGATTGCTGCGGCGCAATCTGCGTCGACCTCATCCAATCTGCAAACTTGGAGCGTTGTCGCGGTGACTGATCCAGCCAGTAAAGACCGTTTGTCGCAATATGCCGGTAATCAAGCTTGGGTGAGAAATTGCCCAGTGTTTCTCGTTTGGCTGGCAGATTTAGCCCGGATGGAGTCACTCGGACAGAAGCGGGCAGTGCCAACTGAGAGCCTGAATTACATTGAAATGCTGTTGATGGCAACGATTGATGCCGCCTTAGCGGCCCAAAATGCGGCTGTCGCGGCGGAGTCTCTGGGACTGGGCGTGGTCTACATTGGCGGGATTCGCAACCAACCCGAGAATGTCGCTCAAGAACTCGGTTTGCCACCCAAAATATTTGCCACATTCGGGATGTGTCTCGGTTATCCAGACGCAGCAAGACCTGCAGCGGTTCGTCCCCGGTTAGCCCAGCAGGCAATTTTGCACCGCGAGAAATATGATGCCACCGCCTTCGCGACTGCAACGGCTTCGTATAACGTCGTTATGGATGCGTTTTATAAAACCAACGCAATGAAGCCTCAGGGCGAGTGGGATGAACACTCATTGAAACGCGTTAGTGGCCCCGAGGCCATGACCGGTCGTGATCGTCTCGCGACCGCTTTAAAGAATCTCGGCTTTGAGTTGAAGTAAGGCGCACGAGCTCAGGTCAAGCACGGTTCAGTGACGTTTCAATGAAGGGTTGCTGAACCGGTGTCGTGATCGACTTGCTGCTCTTGAATGGACCACATTTGCGCATAGGCCCCATCCAAGGCGAGCAACGCCTCGTGGGTGCCCCGTTCGATAATTCGACCGTGCTCCATGACAAGAATTTGGTCGGCATGCACAATGGTCGATAGACGATGCGCAATAATCAAGGTCGTGCGGCTCTTGGCTAGCCCGAAAAGTTCAGCCTGAAGCGCTCTCTCGGTTTTTGAATCCAACGCAGAAGTGGCCTCATCAAAAATCAGCATGGCTGGGTTCTTGAGCAATGTGCGTGCAATCGCAACGCGTTGTTTCTCGCCCCCCGACAGTTTGAGGCCCCGTTCGCCGACAGGGGTATCGTATCCGTTTGGAAGATGTTCGATAAACGATCCCATTTGCGCGGCCTCTGCTGCGGCTTGAACCTGCGCACGTGTCGCCGTTGGTTTGCCGTAGCCAATGTTATAGGCAATCGTGTCGTTAAATAAGACGGTATCCTGAGGGACAATACCAATCGCCTGTCTGAGGCTCTGTTGCTTGATGTTTTTCACATCTTGCTGGTCAAGTGAAATGGATCCCTTTTGCACATCGTAAAAACGAAACAGTAATCTCGCGAGCGTGCTTTTACCTGAACCACTCTGACCGACCACCGCAGTGATCGTGCCGGGTGGGATAACAAAGCTGATGTCCTTCAAGATTTCGCGGTTTGGATCGTAATGGAAGAACACATGATCGAACCTCACTTCTGGCCCTAAGTTGCTATCAGACAGTTTGAGCGCCTTTGCGGTGGGGTCATCTGCCACTTCGCGATCGGTTTCGAGTAACTTGAACATGCGATCCATGTCCGTGATGGATTGCTTGATTTCGCGGTAAATCACGCCTAAAAAATTCAAGGGAATATAGAGTTGCAACATCAGTGTGTTGACCAGCACCAAATCACCTAAGGTCATGGTGCCATTGGTGACCCCGATGGTCGCGCGAAGCAAAATCAGTACCAGACCCGTCGATATGATGGCCTGTTGACCCAGATTTAGCAGGGTCAATGATTGTTGAGACTTAATAGCAGCGGATTGGTAAGTGATCAGGTTTTGATCGTACCGGCTTGCTTCATAGGCTTCATTGCCAAAGTATTTGACCGTTTCGTAGTTGAGCAGGGAGTCGATCGCTTTCTGGTTAGCACGGGAATCCATATCATTCATGGTGCGACGTAAATGCGTCCGCCATTCAGTCACGACAATGGTGTAAGTGATGTACACGATCAAGGCGACAATCGTAATGCCGGCAAACCAAATGTCGTAAGAATAAGCAAAATAGCCCAGAACTAAACTGAATTCGATGATCGTGGGCAAGATGCTATAGAGAGAGTACGACACCAAAGACTGTATCGCCCTCGAGCCACGCTCAATGTCGCGGCTGACGCCCCCGGTTTGACGACTAAGGTGAAAGCGAAGCGACAAGGCATGCAGGTGTTCAAAGACCTCAAGGGCCACTTGACGCACGGCATGTTGCGTCACGCGTGCAAATAGAAATTCGCGCAACTCATTGAACATCGAGGCAGAGAAGCGCAAGGCACCGTAACCCACGATCAAACTGATTGGCACCACCAGCAAGGCAGTACTTTGCTGAGTTACTTTGGGGTCGAGAGCGTCAATGACATGTTTAAGTAAGAGCGGGATCCCAAGGTTGGCGAACTTGGCCGCCAACATACAGGACAACGCTAAAACAACCCTTACCCGATATTTCAATAAATAGGGCAGCAGGTCTTTAATTACCCGCCAATCTGCACGTTGCTTGTCAGCGGACGCGACGGAATCCGCTACCCGCGGATCGGTACTGCCGGACAGATGTCTCATCGATTTAGCAAGCGCCTAGTTTGGGTGTTTTCTCAACAGCCAAATCGAACCAGGGGCGAATCCTCACCCCGATGCCGCTACCAATGAAAGCGGCGACCAGCCACAACCACCCGTGCACGCTGCCAGAAATAATGGCGCTGAAATATGCACCAATATTACAACCGTAGGCGAGACGAGCGCCAAAACCCATCAGCAGACCACCCACCACGGCACTTAACAATGATTTGAGCGGTAGGTGCCAGACAGGTGCAAACTTGCCCGCAGCACAGGCTGCAACGACTGCGCCCAGCATGATGCCAAAATCCATCATTGAAGTTACGTCATGCGTCAACGCATTGGTGATGACTTGTGGCGTCTTGGCAAAATACGCCCATTGCGTCACATCGACGTTAAACAGGTACAGCACTTTCGCGCCCCAAAGGGCAAACGCGGATGTGATGCCCCATGGCTTACCAGCCAGAGCCAGCGTCGCAAAATTCAAGATGACTAAAGCGACCGCCCCCCAAACCACAGGCCACGGCCCACGAAGCAAAGATGCATGGCCGCCTTCAATATGCCCGATCGGTTGCAACTTGCCATGGCGCATCTTCTCGGCAAGCGAGATAAACCAGTAAATCACCGCGAAGACGACCAAATTAACCGCTAATGCGGGCCCAAGCCCCCAGGCTTTGACAAACGAGAAGGGTTTGAACGCGGGTAGCGTAGACCACCAAGTGAACGTATAAGCGCCGACCACAGAGCCAATAATAAAAAAGACTAACGTGACGATCATGCGCGTGTTGCCACCGCCCACGGCGAACAAGGTGCCCGAGGCACAACCGCCTCCGAGTTGCATGCCAATGCCAAACAGGAATGCGCCGATCACCACTGACATACCCGGTGGCGACACATTGCCGATCACTGCGTGCCCAAATAAGGTCCCCTGACTCAGCACCGGGAAAAACAGCAGCACCCCTAGCGCCAACATGATCATCTGCGCCCTTAAGCCCGCAGCTCGCCTGTCTGCCACAAAAACACGCCATGCGTGAGTGAATCCGAAAGAGGCAAAATAAAGCGAAACCCCCATTAATCCGCCGACGATCCACAAGGCGCCCTGCGTTGGGCTAACCGCTTGCGCCAGATAAATAGCGCCAGCGACCAGCGCGGTGAGCGCGAGCAGCATCGGTGTGCGATCGGCAGGAACAATATGATTCAACATGCGATTTCTTTGACTGGTTGGAAGGGTTGGACGCGGGCGATAGGTTACTGCTGCCAGCATGGCCAAGACAGCTGACCAGAGCGACCCTCAATTTAACAACATTTATGGGGTTAGAGGGTGGCTCTGTTCAACCAAGCGGTGCTTAGCGCCCCATACCAACGAGCACTTTGCTGGGGTCGATGGCCTGATTGTCTTTAATCACTTCAAAGTGCAAGTGTGGTCCAGTCGCTCGGCCCGTGCGACCCGCTTTCGCGATTATCTGCAATCTCTCGACGACGTCACCTGCTTTGACGAGCAGCTGGCTTGAGTGGGCATATCTCGTGAAAATGCCCTCGCCGTGATTGATGATGACTTCATTGCCGTATTCTGGATCCCAGCCAGCTTTTTCAACAACACCAGCCCCAGAGGCAAGAATCGGTGTACCCATCGAGGTTTGAAAGTCCAGTCCAAGGTGCCGGCTCCAGGCGTTGGTAATCGGATCTATCCGCGTCCCAAAGGGGCTCGAAATCGAGACATTGTTGTCAACTGGAATCCCAATCGGCTTGTGTGCCAACCAATCGATCTGTTGATGCCACTTGGCGGTGGATGCGTCGATGAGCTGGTTCTTTTCAGTGAAATCTTCCAATGTCTGCGTCAATACGTCAGGCAGATTTGTCTGAATGGTTGGCTTGTTCTCTGGCAAGAAAGGGCCACCCAAACCAACGGCTTTTTGCTTGTCTTTTTGGAAAATCGGGGGGCTGGCCATTGCCACCAACTTTTGGTTGGCGAGCTCAAGTTCTTTGACCTTTTGAAAACTGAGGGTGGCTTGCTTTTGAATGAGCGCAAGCTGTTCTTTCATTTGATGCTGAGTCGCCTCGGCCTGCTTATTGGCATTTGCCAAACGCGTCTGGTATATCCTTTTGAGCGCAGCAATTTCGTCTTTCAGGTTTTCAATTTCAGATTTTCGGTTGCTCGTGGTCGACGCCGCTTCAAGATCTAAATCGCCCTCGGGCGTGATGCGGTGGCGCACAAACTCGATCACCACCCCTACACTCACAAAACACAGCATGGCGACCCCGAGCCACCCAATCAAGGTCTGTAAGGTGAGGTTGATTCTTTTGATTTCCCCAACGGGACTAGACACCCAGAATATTTGCATAGCCGTTAAGCACTCAGCGGCTGACTGGCCAACTTGATGATTTTTTCGACAACCAGCTTTGGCTCACCTTTTTCGATCGAACCAATCTGGCCCGTGACCTTTGCGCCCAAGGCAATACCAATGGTCTTATAAACAATGTCACCTTCAATGTCAGCGGTTTCCAATACCTCGACTCTATCGGTCGAAAAAATATTGCCTTTGACTCTACCTGAGACGATGACTTGTCCCGCGCGAATGTCGCCAATAACCGAAGCGCCGCTGGCGATGGCCACAGTTGCTGTTGCACCGTCGGCTTGAAAAATGTTGCCATTGACGAAGCCATTGATTCGAATCGCCTGATTGACAATCAGATCACCCTCAACACGCAACGACTCGCCGAGGATCGTATCGAATTGCTCAATGGATTGACCGAGCTTATTGTTTTTGGAACCAAACATTGGTTTATCCTGAGTAGATGACAACAAGTTTATCCAAGGCTGAGAGTTTAATCTTTGACCTCTCAAAATTGTAAATTTTTTTAACATTTACCTAAAAAAATATTTACAATTTACGCTTTAACTTCAAGTAATTAGTGAAGATAGATGGCTAATCAATTGCCTATGTTTAAGATTTTGATTACTGTCTGAAACGCTTGAATTGAGAAGGTTCGCTGTGATTCATACGCAGATTCGCGAAAAATAAGATGGCCATCATGGATAAAACTGCGCAGTCAACCAAGGTGGCGACTCAATTGCGGCGCTGGCTGTATCTGCTTGCGCTAACCATCAGCCTTTATTTTTTATTTCAATTGCTTAGCGTGAGTGGCTTAGTTGCCACTGACCTCAAGTGGCTCACGGTGCTCATGATGAGCCCCTGGGCGCTAGGGCTGTGGTTGGTGCTCACTTTCGCGTTGATCCGCACCTTGAGGAAGTTTCGCCGTGCCAACAAAGGTGAGGCCGCCGATATCCATGACATTGCCGTTGATTTACTCAGAGAATATCTGAGCGAAGAAGTCACGCTGGCCTTGAAAAAAAACAAAGCACGCAAAGAAATCTTGCCGACCTTTTACGATCAAGTGTTGTGCGGCTTTGATGTCAGTTTGAAATATGCGATTGGCGGATTACCCATCAAGGCACGAGCCCAAGTCACTGACATTATCATTCATCCAGAAGTCGATCCTGCAAAGCCCAAAGGGAACTGGACAGGGACCTTCAAGTTTATCTGTCGAGTGCACTGGCTCAAACAAAAGGATCCGAAAAAAATAGTGACCCCCTACGTTCGAGATCAAGCCGTGCCTGTTCGTCTGTCTTTTATCGTTTCAAAAAAACAAACCGATTTCTTTAAGAAAAAAAGTGTGGGATTGGCTTATTTCTGGCAACCCACAGGTCGAGTTTTTCAAAACATTACCTTGACCTATCTCATCAGCTTTGTCACTTTGGGTTGTAGCCTGATGGGTTTGGCGACAACGTGTGCCTGGGTGTTGCGCACGTTCGGCCATTAATGGATAAGCATGCCGCCGTTTACATCCAGGGTCATCCCCGTGCAGTACTTCGATAACGGACTGGCGAGAAATGTGACACACCCGGCGATGTCGCTTGGTTCACCGATACGGTTGAGCGGGATCTGATCCAGAATGTGTTTCATCTTGTCATCTGGGATAAGGCCCTTCATGATATCGGTTTCGATCAACCCTGGGGTGACGCAATTGACGCGGATGCCATCAATGCCAAACTCACGGGCCATGGCGCGAGCCAAGCCCAAGACGCCGCCCTTGGCCGCCGAGTAGTGCGGGCCGCCGACAATGCCACCACCTCGCTGGGCAGAGACTGAGGAGATGCAGATAATTGATCCCGATCGGGCGGCTTGCATGGCTGGCAAGACCGCTTGCGACATATGCAAGGTTCCGCGCAAACTGACGTCCAGCACCGCGTCATAATCGTCAGCAGAGATATCTAATGTTTTTCGAGGTTGAGTAATCCCGGCGTTATTGACCAGAATATCGATTCGACCGAATTGAGTCATCACCGCCTGCGCAGCTCGTTGGCAAGACACCTTATCGGTAACATCTGCGACGAGGCCCAGATGTTCTGGGCCAAGCTTTGCAGCGGCAGCTGCTGGGTCTGCACGAGCCAAATCCAGAATCACGACGCGTGCACCGTGTTCGGCCATCATGCGAGCACTGGCAAAACCTAATCCATTTGGACCGGCACCCCCAGTAATAATTGCAACTTTGTCATTGAGCAGCATCGTTAAGTCTCCCGTGCCTTTTTTGTTTTAAGTAAGTGAGTTTTTGATTTTTAGTGCCAGCATTTCACTGCTGATGCCGTAGCGATCATGCAGCGTTGGCAGGGCACCTGCGTCAAGAAACGCATCTGGCAAACCGACCATTTGAAAGCCAGCAGGCTGGATAGCTCGACGCAACAACGCGCTCGCAATAGATTCACCGAACCCGCCCACAACCGAATGGTTTTCGCATACCGCCACCATTCTGGGGCGCGCACGCACTGCGTTGATAATCGTGGCCTCATCCAGTGGCTTGATCGTCGGGCAGTGCAAGACTGCAACGCCGATGTTGTCGTGCTTGAGCAACTGAGCGACCTCGAGCGCCCGCATGGTCATGAAACCACTTGAGATCATCAAGACGTCGTTCCCTTCACAAAGCATTTTTGCTTTGCCGAGTTCAAATTGGTAATCGTACTCGTCCAGCACCAGAGGCACGCTACCTCGCAGCAGTCTCATGTAGACAGGGCCTTGATGTGTTGCGATCTGGGGGACTGCTTGCTCAATATCCAGCGCGTCGCAAGGGTCAACGATCGTCATGCCTGGGATAGCCCGCATCATGGCGATATCGTCAGTCGCTTGATGGCTCGGCCCGTAACCTGTCGTTAAGCCGGGCAGGGCGCAACAAATTTTGACGTTGAGGTTTTCCTCTGCGATCACTTGATGAATGAAATCATATGCACGTCGAGTCCCGAACACGGCGTAGGTTGTCGCAAAGGGCACGAAGCCCTCTTTCGCTAGTCCCCCGGCCGCACCCATCAGTAATTGTTCAGCCATGCCCATTTGAAAAAATCGTTCGGGATAGGCTTGTGCAAACAAATGAAGGTCGGTGTATTTCGCCAGATCAGCGGTGATGCCAACGATGTCGCTTCGATGTTCTGCCAGGTCGACCAGCGCGTGGCCGAAAGGTGCCGACCGTACTCGCTGACCTTCCGAGGCGATGGAGGCTATCATCGCTGAGGTTGTCAGGCGAGCTTTGGTCTTTTTATCTGATGGGTTCATGCGGCGAATCCTGTTTTTTGGGATTGATCCAGAATCTCAATCGCACGCTGCCACTCTGGCGGATCCACACGAATAAAGTGATTCTTTTCGCGTTGCTCAAGAAACGGCACCCCCTTGCCCATCAGGGTGTCAAACAAGATGACGCGTGGCTTTTCTTCTTGTGCGCCGCGCGCCGTATCGAACGCGTGCAGTACGGCCGGCAGATCGTTGCCGTCGACGCGCTGGACATGCCAGCCAAATGACGCCCACTTATCTGCCAACGGCTCAAATCCCATCACCTTGCTCGATTGCCCATCTGCTTGCTGATTGTTGATATCGACTAAACAGATCAGATTGGATAGCCGGTGATGAGCCGCACCCATGACAGCCTCCCACGTCGCCCCTTCGTCAAGTTCGCCATCAGACATAGAGTTGTAAACGAAGGCGTGATTTCTTTTAAGTCTTAGGCCAAGTGCCATCCCAACGGCGATCGTCAGCCCTTGACCCAATGAGCCACCAGACATTTCCATGGCGGGGGTGTAAGTGGCCATCCCTGACATCGGCAGTCGACTATCGTCACCGCCGTAGGTCTCGAGCTCATCGACTTCGATGATGCCGGCTTCGATGAGTGCGGCGTAGAGGGCAATGGCATAGTGGCCGTGCGACAGCAGAAAGCGGTCACGATCTTCCCAGTGCGGGTCGTCTGCTCGATATTTCAGCGCATGACCATACGCCACGGCCAACACATCTGACCATCCAAGCGCTTGGCCGATGTAGCCCTGTCCTTGCACTTCGCCCATTTGCAAAGAAAAACGACGGATGCGGTAGGCTCGCTGAGTTAATGAATTAATCAATTCAGACATATTGTCTCTATTCTTGTCATAGATTTTTATCATAGGGCAGTTGGCTGCCCATTGATGTTATCAAATTCTCCGATTGCTGTTGGACAGGTTTTATTTATGCCCCAAAGTCGGGTCTAATCAACCCATGGCAAACAGCACACCTCACGACCTCTGCTATCACTGTTCCAGTCCAGTCAATCCCAAGGACTCGCTTGAAGAGAATTTGGCGGGGCACTTGCGGCATTTTTGTTGCTCGGGCTGCCTTGCTATCGCAACGACAATCCATCGGGAAGGATTGGATATCTTTTACTCGAGAAGGCGCGAGGCGAACGTCAAGCCTTCTTCTTCCATGGTTGACGATCAGTTGTCTGCTCTACTTTTGGCGTACGACGACCCGTCGCTGCTAAGCAGGTTTACTCGACCTGCAGCTCATGGCGATGATCTCGAGACCACGTTAAAGCTAGAAAAAATACGATGTGCCGCGTGTGTGTGGTTGTGTGAACAACATCTTCGCAAGCAACCGGGCGTTAAAGATATTCAAATCAACTACGTCACTCAAAAAGCCAGCATCATCTTCACTCCAAGCGTTATCCGTCTGTCTCGGTTGCTGTTTGAGATAGAGCGAATTGGTTATGAGGCTTGGCCCTTTGAACCGTCTTTATCCGTCGAGCGAGCCAGAAAAGAACGTCGACAATTGCTCACCCGACTAGGTGTCGCATTGCTTGGCATGATGCAAGTGATGATGTATGCCTGGCCGTCTTACGTTGGCACGACGAGTTTGGCCGCTGATTTCAATTTGCTCTTGGCGTGGACCAGTTGGCTGCTGACTGTGCCCGTCATGCTCTATTCGGCGGCGCCCATTTTTCGATCAGCCTGGCGAAGTGTTGGCTTGTTCGTCGCCACTCGTCAATTGAATATGGATGTTCCGATCGCGTTGGCACTTGGGCTCGCATTTGTCGTCGGGACGATCAATACCATGTTGCGAACCGGGCCAAGCTACTTTGATTCGATTACGATGTTTGTCGCCTTCGTATTGCTCGCGCGCTACGTTGAACTGCTGGCCAGACAAGATGCGCAAAGTGGTGCTGAGGCACTGGCCAAGCAATTGCCTGCAACGTGTGAACGATATGTTGCCTATCCTGATTCTCTAGAGATGCAGGTCGTCCCAGTGGTCAATTGCCGGGTTGGTGAGCTCATTCGAGTTCGATCCGGAGAGATTATTCCGATGGATGCTGTTGTGATTGATTCCACAAGCTCAGTCAATGAAGCCCTATTGACGGGTGAGTCTGAGTCGGTCCTTAAACAGTCGGGCGATATGGTTTATGCGGGCACGCATAACATCGTTAACCCCTTAGTCCTTAAGATTGTTGCGCTCGGGCAATCGACACGCATTGCGAGTATCGCGTCCCTGCTCGATCAAGCGTTAGCAGCAAAGCCTGCTTTGCACAGAAAAGCCGAGAACTGGGTCGGCTCATTTGTGGTGCTTTTAATGTTGAGTGCTTTTTTGTCTGCTGCCGCTTGGCTGGTCTTTGATCCCAGCCGATCGTGGACCGTGTTGATGGCAGTCTTGGTGGCGAGTTGCCCCTGTGCCTTGTCGCTATCGATCCCAACCGCGCTTGCGGCCTCGCAGGGCACGGCGACAAAATTGGGCTTGCTGATCGTGCGCAATCACGTCATGGAAGGTATCTCAACGGTAACAGACTTGGTCATTGATAAGACGGGAACCATCACACTCGGTGTCCCCGAATTGATGGCAATAAAAAATCTACGACCCGGGCTCACAGAAGAGGATGTGCTGAGCATTGCCGCCGCCTTAGAAGCTGAGCAACAACATCCTTTGGCGTTGGCAGTCTTACGCGCGGCGAAGACCCGCCAGATCGAAGCGATAAGCTTTTCAGAGCCCGTTACCAATGACATCGGAAGAGGACTTGCGTCTGGAAACTATCGGATGGGTGCCTCTGATTGGCTCGGCCTCACGCAACTCGATATCGATAGGCAGTACGGCCAAGTCCACTTGTGTGATGCAAGTGGTCGAATGGCGAGCTTTATTTTTCTTGATCAAGTGCGCCCCGGGCTTGCAGAATTGCTCGGTGCAACTCGATCTCATCAGGTCAACGTCCATTTGATTTCAGGCGATCATCCGACGACTGTTGCCGGCTGGGCTGAACACGTCGGTATCGATATCTATCGAGGGGCCTGTAGGCCTGAAGACAAGTATGACTATGTTCGGCGGCTGCAGCAGGCAGAGGGCGTTGTGTTGGCGATTGGCGATGGGGTCAATGATGCCCCGTTGCTCGCCCGAGCGAACGTGTCGATCGCCGTTGGGACGGGTGTCCCATTAGCTAGCGCCGGCGCTGACGCCATCTTGACGAGTGCTTCCTTAGCACCTTTATCAAAAATCATTGACCTGTCACACAAAACGCGATTAATTATCAAAATAAATATCATTTGGGCTTGCGCGTACAACGGCGTGATGATTCCGATCGCAATGCTTGGCTTGATTAATCCGTGGATTGCGGGCATTGGTATGTCACTCTCTTCTTTGCTGGTGACGTTAAACGCATGGCGTCTGAGAAAGGCGTAGACTAAGTCAATGGAAAGCCTATACATCCTCATCCCTTTATCGATCGCCTTCATCGGTTTGATTGCTTGGGTGTTATCTTGGGCAATCAAAAGCGATCAGTTTGATGATCTGCAAGGGCCGGGCGAAGCAATTCTGCTAGATGATGATGCGCCCACATCATTGGGCGACGACGTCTCAAAGAAGCTGAGTGAATAGCCTACTGATTTAGTTTGCTATGCCCTGTAAAAAATAAAAAGTGCAGTAGTCTTGCCCCTATAGGTCAACCTAAAGGGGACAATATGCTGATGTCTACGGGCGATAAACAGGCGTTTTTCAACTACAAAATTGTTAGCCAGTTTGCCATCGTTACGGTTCTTTGGGGCATCGTCGGGATGCTAGTGGGCGTTATTTTGGCGGCTCAACTGGTATGGCCAGAAATTACCTTTGATATTCCCTGGCTCAGTTACGGCCGTTTGCGTCCCTTGCATACCAATGCGGTTATTTTTGCGTTTGGTGGGTCTGCCTTATTCGCGACCTCTTATTACGTGGTGCAAAGAACGTGCCAGGTTCGATTGTTCTGTGACAAGTTGGCCGCGTTTACGTTCTGGGGTTGGCAAGCCGTTATTGTTTCTGCCGCCATCACGTTGCCCATGGGGCTTTCAACATCAAAAGAGTATGCCGAACTTGAGTGGCCAATCGATCTTCTGATCACGGTCGTCTGGGTCGCTTATGCAATCGTATTTTTTGGTACGTTGATGAAGCGTAAAACGAAACATATTTACGTTTCTAACTGGTTTTTTGGTGCCTATATTCTGACTATCGCCATTCTGCATATTGTGAACAACATAGAGATGCCCGCAGGATGGTTTAAATCGTACTCGGCCTACTCAGGCGCCCAAGATGCCATGATTCAGTGGTGGTATGGCCATAATGCGGTTGGCTTCTTTTTGACGACCAGCTTTCTGGGCATGATGTATTACTTTATTCCTAAACAAGCTGAGCGTCCGATTTACTCTTATCGCTTGTCGATCGTGCACTTTTGGGCGCTGAACTTCACGTACATGTGGGCGGGCCCTCACCACCTGCAACTGACCTCATTGCCAGATTGGACGCAGTCGCTCGGTACTGTCTTCTCGATCATTTTGTTAGCTCCCTCGTGGGGTGGCATGATCAACGGGATCATGACGCTATCCGGTGCCTGGCAAAAGTTACGTCATGATCCGATTCTCAAATTTATGGTGGTTGCGTTGTCCTTCTACGGGATGTCGACTTTCGAAGGGTCAATGATGTCGATCAAGACCGTCAATAGCCTGTCTCACTATACCGACTGGGTGATTGGTCACGTTCACTCGGGTGCTTTGGGTTGGGTGGCCATGATTTCGATTGGCTCTTTGTACTATTTGATCCCTCGCTTGGTCGGTCAAAAAGAGATGTACAGCAAACGTTTGATCGAGATCCACTTTTGGATCGCAACCATTGGCGTGGTGATCTATATCGCTGCAATGTGGATTGCAGGGGTCATGCAGGGGCTGATGTGGAGAGCGTTTGAGGCGGATGGTACGTTGACCTATTCGTTTGTTGAAAGTGTCAAAGCCAACTTCCCTTTCTATGTCATTCGTTTGCTGGGGGGCTTATGCTTCTTGAGTGGGATGCTACTCATGGCCTTCAACGTGTTCAAGACCGTTGCGCTTAAAAAGTTTATTGATGCGCCTATTCCTCAGTTGCCCAGCGCAGCCCCAGCGCCTGTCGCAGCCTAATCCGGAGCAGAACATGTCAGAGCAAAAGCATGCATTTTTCTCACATGCCACCCTTGAGCGCAACGTGGGTTGGCTGATCGCGGCGACGATCTTTGTTGTGGCTATCGCGGGTTTGGTACAAATTGTGCCACTGTTTTTTCAACACTCGACGACAGAACCAAGTGCAGGCATCCAGCCCTACTCGGCGCTGAGACTTGCCGGTCGTGACGTTTATCAGCGCGAAGGTTGTGTTGGTTGCCACTCTCAACAGATCCGCACGCTAAGGTCCGAAGTCGAACGTTACGGCCCGTACTCGATTGCGGGTGAGTCGGTGTATGACCATCCATTTTTATGGGGTAGCAAAAGGACGGGCCCTGATCTCGCACGTGTGGGCGGGCGGTACTCTGATGCTTGGCATCAAGTTCATTTAAATAACCCGCGGTCGGTGGTGCCTGAATCCAATATGCCGTCTTATCCATGGCTCGAAGCAAACAAGGCTGACAAAGAGACGATTCAAGCGCATATGCAAGCACTCAGGCGTTTGGGTGTTCCTTACACCGATGACGATATCGCCAGCGCACCGAAAACCTTAGAGAACAAAACAGAAGCCGATGCGTTAATCGCGTATTTGCAGGGATTAGGTGTTAACCGTCGATACCTCAAAATCGACGAAATCAATGCTAACAAATAGGCTGATCAGCCATGATACAAACCCTCGCACCTTATCTTTCAGCACTCTCAACGATTTTAGGCATTGTATTTTTTTTGGGTATCGTCTGGTGGGCGTGGTCAGCCAAACAAAAAGCCGCCAATGAAGAATCGGCACGCCTGCCTTTCGAGCTACCTGATGAATTTATCAAGGATCAATCATGAGTGATTTTGTCAGCGCTGGTTGGAGTTCCTACATCACGATTGTCACCCTGGTTGGCATCGCTTGCTGCCTCTGGCTGTTATTCAGTCAACGAAAGATCGCGGTCATGCGGGATAAAGACGGCTCAGTGTCGAAGGACACGGGGCACGTTTGGGATGAAGATTTACGTGAATTAAATAATCCTTTGCCACGTTGGTGGATGTGGATGTTTGTTTTGTCTTGCCTCTTTGGCGTAGGCTACTTGTATGTTTTCCCCGGCCTCGGCTCGAATCCAGGCGCTTTTGCGTATTCGACTCAAGGCGATCTAAAACAGTCATTGATTGTTGCGAATAAAGAACTCAAGCCGCTATACGATAAGTACGTTGCCATGACGGTTGAACAAGTGGCCGCCGACCCTCAAGCGAAAATCATGGGGCAACGTCTGTTTTTGAATAACTGTTCACAGTGTCATGGTTCTGACGCAGGTGGTGCCAAAGGTTTTCCAAATTTAACCGATCATGACTGGCTCTATGGTGGCGCACCTGAAACGATCAAACAGACGATCACTCAAGGCCGGGGCGGTGTCATGCCTTCGTATGCTCATCTCGGGGACGAGACCATCCTTGATGTTGCAAATTATGTGCGAAGCCTGTCAGGGCTGTCTGGCGATAGCGTAAGAATCGCCAAAGGGAAAGCTGTCTTTAGCGATAATTGCATCGCCTGCCACGGTGCTGACGGCAAAGGAAATCAGTTGCTCGGTGCCCCTAATCTGACCGATAAGATCTGGTTGTATGGTGGCTCGCAGGCGACCATCATTGAAACGTTAAAAAATGGTAGGCAAGGCATGATGCCTGCGCAAGAGAATGTATTGAGCCCTGAAAAAATACATCTTCTGGCGGCTTATGTGTGGGGCTTGTCGAACAGTGAGCCGCAACCCGCAGTCAAGCAGTGATGTCAGTCTCGTCCCCGACCGGCAAGCCCGTCTCGATTGAAATCATCGAAGAATCGCTTTACGAAATTCGTAACAAGATTCAACCTCGATCCGTGTCCGGCGTATTCGCTCGCTGGCGCTGGGGGTTGGTGTTTTTTACACAACTGTTGTTTTACGGCTTGCCTTGGCTCAACTGGAATGGACGTCAGGCGGTTCTTTTTGATCTGGTTCATCGCAAGTTTTATATCTTTGGCTTGGTCCTGTGGCCTCAAGATATTATTTACTTGACGCTGTTACTCATCATCTCAGCCTTGTCTCTCTTTCTGTTTACCGCCATTGCGGGCAGGCTTTTCTGCGGGTACGCGTGTCCGCAGACGGTGTACACCGAGATTTTTATGTGGGTTGAACGAAGGGTGGAGGGAGATCGTTTTGCAAGGATTCGTCTGGATGGCGAAAAGTGGCCCTGGAGTTTTCGAAAATTGCGTCTCAAGCTCACCAAGCACAGCATTGGGTTGCTCATTGCGTTTGTGACAGGGTTTACGTTTATCGGATATTTCACTTCAATCACGAACCTTAAAGACCATGTGCTTGATTTCACTTTGGGCCCCTGGCAAACCTTTTGGTTGGTATTTTATGGATTTGCGACCTGGGGCAATGCAGGCTTTATGCGCGAACAAGTCTGCAAATACATGTGCCCTTACGCGCGCTTTCAAAGTGTGATGGTTGACCGAGACACCTTTGTTGTTACCTACGACAAAGTTCGGGGCGAACCGCGAGGCAGTCGCAATAAGGCAGAAGACCACACTGCCAAAGGGCTTGGCGACTGCGTCAATTGCAGCATTTGCGTGCAGGTTTGCCCAACTGGCATCGATATTCGGGATGGCTTGCAATACATGTGTATTGGCTGTGGCGCTTGCATCGATGCTTGCAACAAAGTGATGGACAAGGTGAATTACCCGCAGGGTCTCATCCGCTATACGTCCGAAAATGCGATGGAGAATCATCAAGGCACTCTGCCCACGTGGCGACGTATCCTCAGGCCACGTATCATCGTTTATGGGGTCATTGTTGCCTTGTTGATTTCGTTGTTTGCATTTTCGCTTTGGTCACGCAATCCTTTGAGAGTTGATGTCATGAGGGATCGTGGCGCGCTTGCCCGCGAAGTGGAAGGCGTGAGTTTAGAGAACATCTACCGAATTCAAATCATGAATTCGTCAGAAGATCCAATGACGATATCAATCAAAGTCGAAGGCCTAAACAATGCCAAGATTTTTGATTCACGAGGAAATGAAATAGATCAAGTGCACGTTGATGCCTCTTCAAATCAACTATTGCCCGTCAAAGTCAGAACCCTCATCGGTGAGTTGCAACCAGGCAACTACCCTTTTGTTTTCGACGTGGAGGCACTAGAGCAGTCCGATCATAAAACAGTGATCCGAACGCGGCGTGAGAAATCGACTTTTATTATTCCTCGTTGAGAAAAATATATTCAGAGAATGAAGATGACGAAACAAGAAATCAACAAACCTTGGTGGAAGCAACTTTGGCCCTGGCTTTTAATCAGCGGTCCCGCTGCGGCAGTCGTTGCCTGTGCAATCACGATCTGGTTGGCGGTTTACTCCTGGCCTGATCTGCAACTTCATGAGGGCGTGATGAGCCGAGGCCTAAAAGTTGATGAGGTCAAGAAATGAAAACACGTCAGCTTGTTTGGGCGTTGTGGCCTTCGTTTCTGGTTTCGATCCCAGCGGTGGGATTATTGTTCAGCTTTGTACACCCCGAGGATGTGCTGTTTTTCGGGCATCCACCGCATATTGATGATGAAGGCGTCTATACGTTGGGCTTTTTGTTCATCTGGCTTTTTTGTGCCGTCTCAAGCATGTTAACCATCTATGTTTTTCCGATGAAGGCAGATGTTAACGACTAGTCTGTTGTTGGGCGTATTTTTGGGGGCGCTCTCCAGCGGCTGGCATTGCGCATTAATGTGCGGCGGCATTTCAGCGGCAATCGAAGGGTCTTTGACGACGATCCGCTTTCAGACTAAACGAGAACGGCAGTCTCTTGAGCTGACCATGCATCTTGGTCGTATCGTGACTTACATGATGCTCGGCAGTATTGCGGCCTGGGCGGGCATGTCTGTTTGGCAACAAGATATAGTCAATATTCAACGACCCTTGTTTGCGCTTACCTCGTTGTTGTTGATCTATTTGGGTGTTCGTTTGGTGTTGCTACGAAGCGGCCAATATTTGTCTGTGGGAAAGTGGTTCAGTACCCGTCTGGCGGGCCTATGGGCAACGTGCTTTGGTCGTCTCGGTAGCTCGCCCGCTCGCTGGTTTAGCGGCATGCTCTGGGGCTTGGTTCCGTGTGGACTCGTCTACGGTGTTTTACCACTGGCATTCTTGTCGGGTAATGTCGTGGATGGCGCATTGCTGATGCTGGCCTTTGGTTTGGGCACTTTGCCCAACTTGCTGTTGATCACTAAATTTTCTGCCTATGTTGCGCAGGTGGGGCGCTATCTTTGGGTACGATACTTAGCGGCCTCTCTATTTATCGGGTCAGGGCTTTTTGGGCTCTACCGAGCTTGGGTGTTACCCCAAGCATTATTAATGCAAGGTTTTTGCTTGTCTTAGACGTTGCCAAAAGTTGTTTCGGTCTTTTGGCGTTTTGCTAGCTAACCAAGACTGCCCTCTGAATTTTCACAGTACCTCAAAAACCTCGTACACTGGCCCAGTCGATGTTCTGTTTCCGGTCGCGACACAAATGATGCGATTTAGCCAATCGTATTTGGCAGAGGCTGTTTCAAAAACAGGGGTTGAACGGAAATAGTATTCGTTAGCATTCACAGGTTCACCTCTGCCCAGGCGATCCATGACCTGTTTCGGTCCGTGCCGCAGACCACGGTAGCTCATGTAAATCAGTTGCTGATCATCTGTTTCAAGCATTAAGCGTACGTCTAATGTCAACACGCCGTCGGGGCGCATGAGCAGCCAGTCTCCGCCAGGGGCTGCTGTCACCGTCCCGCGGATGCGATCGCCCTCAAACGTACCACCCGTGACGGTGGCGATTCGTCTGCCACCAACTGGGGTTTGTCCGAGGTCAACAATGTTGGGCACTGTCAGAGCGATCTTGAAAATATGACGGGTTTGAATCATGCACAGTCTCCTGAGTGTTTTTGTTGCTTGCTAGTCTATACCATCGCGTCGATACCATCACGTGCGACGGCTGACGTCATGAGAGGCGAGCGATTGGTTGCTGCCGTTGTCAAAACACGCGGGTTTGAAAAAATAATACAGTGGCCTTCGTTCATGCTAAAAATGAGCGGTGGGCATGATAGTGTCGAGTACGCTAAATTCAGAGAGCACGATCAGCGTTCAAAAGACGGTCGTGATTAACCGCTGTTAATGTGCCGCAAATTTTTTTGATTAACGTGTTTGTGCTTTCGGAGATTTGCTTTGATACGACCTTTTAAAAAGACTTTACTCGCCGCGACGATTGCCAGCACGTTATTTGCTGGGCAGGCGCTCGCGGCAGACGCGCCAAACATCCTTGTGATTTTTGGTGACGATATCGGCCAATTCAATATCAGCGCCTACAACAACGGCATGATGGGATACCGAACCCCGAATATTGATCGCATCGCGAAAGAGGGTGTTCTGTTTACCGACTGGTACGCACAGCAGAGCAGTACCGCAGGTCGCGCGGCATTTATTACCGGGCAATCGCCGATTCGTACCGGCCTGACCAAGGTTGGGTTGCCTGGTGCACCTGAAGGCATCAAGAAAGAAGATCCTACGCTGGCCGAACTACTCAAAGCCCGAGGCTACAAAACCGGTCAGTTCGGCAAAAATCATCTGGGCGATCGTGATGAGATGTTGCCGACTGCCCACGGATTTGATGAGTTTTTTGGCAATCTGTATCACTTGAATGCTGAAGAAGAACCAGAGAATGTGGATTATCCAAAAGATCCTGCCTTCAAAAAGCAATTTGGCCCAAGAGGCGTGATTCACAGTTTTGCTGGTGGGAAGATAGAAGATACGGGGCCCTTGACCCGCAAGCGGATGGAAACCATCGATGACGAGGTGATGACCAAGACCTTGAGTTTCATCGATAGTGCTAAGAAAGATAAAAAGCCATTTTTTGTCTGGTTTAACTCAACGCGGATGCACATTTTTACTCACCTCAAAGACAGTTCTCAAGGGGTGACAGGTCTGGGACTCTATGCAGACGGTATGGTTGAGCACGACAAGCAAGTCGGTCAACTGTTAGACAAGCTTAAAGAGTTAGGTGTCGATGAGAACACCATCGTCATGTATGCCACGGATAACGGTGCGGAGTCCTTCACCTGGCCAGATGGCGGTACGACGATGTTCAGAGGCGAGAAAAACACGAATTGGGAAGGTGGCTATCGCGTGCCTGCGATGATCAAGTGGCCAGGGGTCGTCAAACCGGGCACCGTCGTCAACGAGATCGGGTCGCATGAGGATATGCTGCCAACACTCGCCGCCGCGGCGGGTGACACCACAGCCAAGGAAGATCTATTGAAGGGGCGTAAGATTGGTGAGATGACGTACAAGGTTCATCTTGACGGTTACGATCTTGGCCCAGCGCTTCAAGGCAAAGGCGAATGGCCGAGAAAGGAATTCATCTACTGGACGGACGATGGCAGTGTTGCAGCGCTTCGCTATGGCAACTGGAAGATGACCTTTCTAGAGCAACAGGCCGTTGGCTTGCGCGTGTGGCAACAACCGTTCGTTCAATTGCGTGCACCCTTGCTGACGAATCTGCGGATGGATCCGTTTGAGCGGGCGGAAGCAGAAAACGCGATGGGTTATCAGCGCTGGTACGCTGAGCGTATGTATGCGATTGCGCCTGGTATCACGTATGTCGCTAAGTGGTTGCAAAGCTTCAAAGAGTTTCCACCGCGCATGAAGCCAGGTTCGTTCAACTTGGATCGGGTGATGGAGTCAATCACCCAAACGGCAAACAATTAAGCCTGCTATAAATGGCCCAGATGTTTCAATATTTTGATGACGTCTGGGCCAATATGTTTGTAAAACTGCAGTAATCCAGAGCATAGGTAGTTAAGCCCCGGTTCTGCATCTCGCGTTTTGATCAATCGATTTTTCGGGCATTCGCCCCAGCACAGCTTCAAGTAATCACAGTCTCTGCATTGCTTCGGTAGCGTATCTCGCTTATCCAAGCCAAACTTTATCTGCCTTGGTGAAAATGCCAAGTCACCTAAATGTCTCTGCTTGATGTTGCCAAGCTGATAATCAGCGTAGACGAAGTGATCGCAGGAAAACACGCCCCCATCGTGCTCTAAGGCCAAACCCTTGCCGCAGATTTCTGCTTGCGTACAGGTTTGTGCTGGCATCCCGGCTGCTTGCGCAACAACCGTCTCGAAGAGATTGACATGGATGCGGCCGAAGTCGGTGGCAAGCCATTCGTCCCACACGCCCGATAGAAAGCTACCATAGTCATCGGGATCAACCGACCAATCGGTCACCACAGAGAGCGGGTGACCAGGTTTCGCGCGAGGGCTGTCTTGCAGGGGTGCCCCTGAAAAATCCATTTTGCCAGGCGCCTTGTGTTTAAAACTGCGCGGTTCGACTGCAGGGTTGAACTGCACGCGCCAAGTGCCCACTTCATCAGCAAGAAAGCGATAGACCTCTTTGGGGTGCGCCGCATTACGGCGATTGACCACACACAACGCCGCAAAGGGAACCTGAGCGTCCGCTAAGCGCTTAGCAGCCGTCATCACAAAATCGAAGGTGGGCTTTCCGTTAACGGTTTTGCGGTAGGCATCGTGTAGTTCACGTGGGCCATCGATGGATAGGCCAACATGAAAATGGTTGGTTTTTAAAAACGTCACCCAAACATCATCCAAGGCGATGCCATTGGTCTGAAGGTCATTTTGAATTTTCTGATTGGGCTTCGCGTGCTTATTTTGTAGTGATACAACTTCTTGAAAAAACGCGAGCCCCATCAAGGTTGGTTCGCCACCTTGCCAAGAGAAAACAATTTCCTCACCGGTTTGTCCTTCGATGTATTGACGGACATACTGTTCAAGCGTGGCCTGATCCATCCGAGGTTGTTTAGGCTGCTCAAGCAAGTCTGTCTTGTGCAGATAGAAGCAATAGTCGCAATCGATGTTGCATGCGGCCCCTGAAGGCTTTGCCATGGTGTGAAAACGATAGTGTCGACCAGAGGGCAGCGGCGGCAAAGTGAGTGCTGGGGTATTCAAGATAAATTCGTCGTCCAACTAGGCTATGAAAACGTTGATAAACAACACGCGATGGTTAAATGAGTTGACCGAGGATAACCTGAAATCTTTATACTTCAGTCAACTGAATTCAACGGAGCAACTGCCGAATCATGATTAACGTCAACCGGGTACTTTGCGTGGCTTTTGTCGTTTTGGCGGTTTCTTGTATCAGCCCAGTCACTTCTGCGCAGACCGCTAGTCAAGCGGTCGCCATCCCGCAAGTGTCAGACTCGTGGCGCTTGACGCTGACCCCATATCTCTGGGCCACTGGCATCTCGGGTAGCGTGGGCTATGGTGGCAATCAGATCGCTTCAACGAACATTACCTCGAGGTCCGTCTTTCAGGCGCTTAAGTTTGGCGCGATGCTGGATGCCGAAGTACACAAGGGTAACTTCGGTTTTTCGATGGATTTAATGTACGCTAGTCTGGGCAATAATGGTTCACGCGCACCAGACAATTTCGTTGACTTGGGTTCTTCAACCAATCTCTCTCAAGGTGTCTATACGTTAGCGGGCACTTACACCTTGTTTAACAATAAAGATGTTTATCTCGATGCATTGGCTGGTGCAAGGATTTTCAATCTGAACAGCACGACGAATTTCTCGGTGAATGGTTTTCAGCTGGGTTACAGCCAAAGCATCAATAACACCTCAGTCGATCCCATCATCGGCTTAAAAGGCCGGATCAGGATTGCTGATGCCGACTACTTCATCCCGTTTTATGCTGACGTGGGTGGCGGCGGTGGCAACACACAAGTGACCAGTCAGTCGTTCGTGGGCATTGGTCGCGCCTTCGATTGGGGGGATGCGCAGATCGGTGTCAAAGACCTGTACTACAGTCAAAAAAGTCAAGGCATCACGACCAACCTGAACTATCTGGGGATTGCCGCTGGGGCCACCTTTAAGTTCTGAGGTTAAGTCGATGAGGGATGCGGTTTAGCGCCTGCTGGCATACAGGCGGGGCAGAACAGAGAACATCACAAACCTCCTGAGGTGCTGAAATCTCAGGTTTTTTGCTTTTGGTCTGCACGAGGGATACTAACCGCTCAAGCGACGCTGACGCAGCGAGCTTGGATATCTACTTTCATCGTTGATTTGAGAGCAGAAAAAATTGCAGCCAAGTTTGTCATGGTCGGATTGCCTGCTGAGGACAACATCCGATGAATGCTTTTTGCCGGCTTTTCAACGGAAATTGCCAAACCCTCGAAACCCATCGTTGCGTTGACAAGATCGCGCAAGATAAGCTTCGCGGTCTCGGGTTCACCGTTCAGAAAAAGCATGATTGCCTCATTCAGCATGGCACAGGCAAACTCAGGATCCCGCTCAACGCGTGCCAAAACCGTTTCTTTAAAGTCTCTGGTGAGTGCCATATTCATTACCTTTTGCGTTTGCTAGCCGCCACTATTGATTTGGTTTTTTTTAGTAAATTTGCTTTTGCACGCTTGTATTCTTTCCACAATTCAACTGCTTGATCAATGTCTCGTTGCTGTCCGTTTTTGGAGCCGCCGCCCAAGAGCATAATAATCTCAACACCATCCTTTGCCAGATAAATCCGCCAGCCTGCACCGTAATTAATTTTGTATTCACCGATGCCACGGAACCACTCAACGCTGGACAGATTTCCTTGCTGCATCCGGTACTTCGCAGTAGCAACCTTAGCGGCAATATCGGGTGCCAGCCCGTCGAACCATTGTGCGTACGGGCTGAGTCCGTCATCGAGCAGTAGTTCGAGTACTTGAAAGGCCATGCTTAATGGTAACATAAAAGTATCTATATGTGCAGTCACACTGTCGAAGGTGCTGCAATGTCAGGTTTGTTGCTTTTGATCTGCAACACGGATACTTACCAACAACTGAAGTTACCCGTTTGGTGTGTAGTTTCTACAGTCAGGTTGGTCAGGTTCCTGCATAATTCAAAAATGATCGCGCAGTTTGATTTAATTACACTGGAGTATCTAGATGCATATTGGCATGATCGTTGGCATTGGCCCGGCCGCGACCGACTACTACTACAGATACCTGATTTCAGCGATGGCCAAGGCGGGGTGTGATCTCCAACTGACAATGGCTCATGCTGATACTCCGACGCTTTTGCGCCACCAGACGGAGAACAATCAAGCGGCACAGGTCGAAATCTACTTACAACTTGCCGTGCGATTAAAGCGCTGCGGCATAGAACGCATCGCAGTTACATCCATCGCCGGACACTTCTGCATAGAGGCGTTCAAAAAAGTATCTCCGGTTCCTGTTATTGATTTGCTGGAGACGGTCAGGGCGGAAATTCATCGGCTCGGCTACAAGAGGGTTGGTTTGCTCGGGACTCGCGTCGTCATGGAGTCTCACTTCTACGGTGTTCTAGAAGGTGTGGAAGTTATCCCTCCGACTACAGAGCTTCTTGAAGTTCACAACGCTTACGTTTCAATGGCTAGTTTGGGGGTTGCCACTGAACAACATCGCGAGGTATTTGTCCGGGCAGGCAACGTGTTGAGCAAAGAGTTGGGGTGCGAATCCGTCATGTTGGCGGGGACGGATTTGGCTTTGGTCTTCAACAGTAAGTTTGATCCCGGCTTCAGAGTTTTCGATTGCGCTGAAGTTCATGCCGCAGCCATTGCACAGTGCGCTATGCGTAAATACTCAGAGTCGCCCTCTTGAACGGCAGGTATGTAGCAGGCAGATCGGCAAACCGCAACGCAGATCTCAGCCCATTGCGCTCCTGCGGCAAGGGTCGGCCAGTAACCGCTGGCCCAAAGCAGACTCCGTAGAGACTGTCACAAAGACTTATTCCATGACCCAGGTAGGGTCCTCGGCACATGAGCCATGGATTGGAAATCCGAAATATCGCCACAAGTAAATGCTTGCCCGTGAGATGCACCAACCCACCCCGCTGAGAAAAAATGCCTGGCCAACCGGTATGAACCTGTATGAGAACACTGCATACAAGCATCAAGGAGCAAATCCATGGCTACTAACAAGACCTCATCTTCGAACCCACGGGCTGAAAACATGGGTGACGTGCTGGACGCCTTGTCCAGCGGCATCGCCAAAACCGCAGCCAGCAAACCCAAGCCCGAGCCCAAACGGTTGGCTCCAGAGGTCCCGGCCGAAGCTACCCGCTAGCTCCTGACCGAAATAATGCTCGCCGATCGTTGGGTGTGTTCAGTCGCACGCTTTCAGCGCTGGCGCACCGTCGGCGAGGGCCCGCAGTACTTAAAAATCGTGGGGAAGGTCTTGTACCGGCTTAAAGACATTGAGGCCTATGAAGAAGCCTGTTTGATCCGGAAGGTATTCTAGGAGCGCACCCGAGATGACCCCTAACGGGTTGGAAATTGTTCGAGCGACTTGTAATCAGTTCGAAATAGTTTTGGCGGAGAGGGTGGGATTCGAACCCACGGTGGATTTGCACCCACGCCTGATTTCGAGTCAGGTACATTCGACCACTCTGCCACCTCTCCGGTTTGATTGCGCATCACGAGGCGATCAAGTGAGGCACAGTCGATAGCGATTGCGTCGAAGCCCAACATTCTAGCAGAATCTGTTGTGTTTGAAGATTGCCGGCGCTACATGACAAGCGGGTGCCGGTACACTAAGCAAAAATCCTCACTCTCATACACGGTCATCGCGATGCTTTTTTTATTATCCCCAGCTAAAAAGCTTGATTACGACTCGGTTGTGCCGACAACTGAGCACACTCAACCGCTGTTCGTCAAAGAAGCGGCGACGCTCATCCGGGTGCTGAAAGCGAAATCTGAGGCGGAAGTCGCTGAATTGATGGCACTAAGCCCTGCCTTGGCCAAGTTGAACGTTGATCGTTACGCGACTTGGACGCCCACATTTAATCAAGACAATGCACGCCAAGCCTTGCTTGCTTTTAATGGCGATGTTTACGAAGGGCTCAATGCCGCTACTCTGAAGACGGCAGATTTGAAGTGGGCTCAAGAGCACGTAGCCATTTTGAGTGGCTTGTATGGCGTCTTACGGCCCCTGGATCTGATGCAGGCCTATCGACTTGAAATGGGGACGCGGCTTGCAAACCCGAAAGGCACGACGCTTTATCAGTTTTGGGCCAAAACGATTGCACCCTACTTGAACGAACGTCTGGCTAAGACGAAAGATCCCGTCATTATTAACCTCGCCTCCGAAGAGTATTTCAAATCAGTGGATGTGAAAGCGTTAAAAGCTCGTATCGTGCAGTGCGTATTTCAAGATGGTAAAGCGGGGGTGTTTAAAGTGGTGAGTTTTCATGCCAAACGAGCACGCGGCTTGATGGCTCGCTTTGCCATTGAGGGCCGGCTGAAAAGGCCTGAGCAACTGACGCAGTTTGATCGCGAGGGCTATGCCTTTGTTCCTGAAGTATCCACAGCGGATAAATTGGTTTTTCGGAGACAGCATTAATCATGGTTGCTCGCAAACAGCGTTCGATTGCACAAGAAAAAATTGCCCAGTATCCCCGTGTCGCGCTGGTGCTTCAAGGCGGCGGTGCTTTGGGGGCCTATCAAGCGGGCGTCTTCGAAGGCTTGATCGAGGCCAATGTCAATCCGAATTGGGTGGCCGGCATTTCGATCGGGGCGTTGAATTGCGCCATCATTGCAGGCAACAAGCCCGAAGACAGGGTGGCGAAGTTGAAAGAGTTTTGGGAGACGATTTGCCATCCCCCATCCCCGGTGGCGAACGTGATGACCTCGATGATCGACATGATGAACTCTACCGTGGGCATGTTCAATGAACGATCTAAGGACATGACAGAAACCTTTTTCGGGACTTTAGCGGCTGGCCAAGCAATACTGGCTGGGCAGAAGGGCTTTTTTGTACCCCGCTCAATGGCACCTGGCATGGGTAACCCAGCGCAGATCAGTTACTATGATACAAGTCCGTTGATCTCGACCCTTGAGCGCTTGTGCGACTTTGATCGCATCAACGATGGTGAAATGCGGGTGTCATTGGGGGCAACGAACGTCCGCAATGGTAATTTTGTGTATTTCGATAACACCGAAATTACGCTGACACCGTATCACTTTTTGGCATCTGGTTCGTTGCCACCGGGATTCCCCGCAACCGAAATCGACGGAGAGTTTTATTGGGATGGTGGTTGCGTTTCGAATACCCCACTTGAATACGTGATTGCAGGCCCAAATCGAAAAGACACGTTAGTGTTTCAAATTGACTTGTGGTCGGCGAAGGGAAATTTGCCCGAAACGATCGGCGAAGTGATGACACGGATGAAGGATATTCAGTATTCGAGTCGTACGCGATCGATCACGACAGCTGTGAAAGAAATGCAGCGACTGAGAGATTTATTGAATGAAACGATTGCGAAAGTCCCACCCGCCGTGCGTGCGAAAGATCCATTCTTTAAAGAACTTGCCGCCAAGCTCGAAGGCGTTCGGTACAACTGCATTCACTTGATCTATCAGAACAAGCAGACCGAAGGGTCGTATAAAGACGTTGAGTTCAGTCACGAAACCAAAGAGTATCACTGGGCTTCTGGGCTATCTGATATCCGACTCACCCTCGATCATCCTGCGTGTTTGAACATGCCACCTAAAGGCGAAACGTTCACGCAGTTCGATGTTCATCGCGAATCTTGGGCTCATAGGGCGCGTTCGGTGTAAAGTTCGCGGCAAAACTTGTCAAGAACGAAGCCGGTCAATGTAAAAAAGGCGCCCTGGCGCCTTTTTTGGGTCTTGATTCTAACCTTGTTATTGCTGATGCCAGCCGTGGCTCACAATAATCGATTGGCCTGTTAAAGCGTTGGTCTCAAAGCCAGCCAAGAAGGCAACGGTGTTGGCCACGTCATCAACGGTCGTGAATTCGCCATCTACCGTTTCTTTGAGCATGACGTTCTTGATGACTTCTTGTTCGGTGATGTGCAATGCAGCGGCTTGCTCAGGGATCTGCGCGTCGACCAATGGGGTGCGAACAAAACCAGGGCAAACCACGTTCGCGCGCACGCCTCTCGTGCCACCTTCTTTTGCCACAGTGCGCGCTAAACCGAGTAGCCCGTGCTTAGCGGTGACGTAGGCAGACTTAAGCTTTGATGCCTCGTGCGAGTGAACCGAACCCATATAAATAATTGCGCCACCGCGACCGCTGTTATACATGTGGCGAATGGCTGCTTGGGTAGTCAGAAACGCACCATCCAAATGAATCGCGAGCATTTTCTTCCAGTCGGAGAATTTGTAGTCTTCGATAGGCGCAATGATTTGAATGCCCGCGTTTGAAACCAGCACGTCGATACTACCTAACGTAGCAACTGCTGAATCAATGCCTGCAAACACCTCAGTCTCGTTGGTGACATCCATCGCAATCGCGATGGCCTTGCCGCCAGCCGCAATGATTTGATTGGCCACCTCTCGTGATTTTTCGAGATTGAGATCGGCAATCACAATAGCAGCACCTTGCTCAGCCATCTTGAGAGCGCATGCCTTGCCAATACCGCTGGCCGCACCAGTGACCAGAGCAACTTTATCTTTTAACGACATATGAAATCCTTTGTTTGTTGAGACGGATTCTCAAAAAAAATGACTTGTGCCAACGCAAACTTAGTCAACACATCATACACAGAAAGTATGAGTGGCATGATGACAGTCAGGCACGCTATTTAACGGCTGACACACCTGCCTCAGCGAGGCTAGCCCTGAACCGAACGATGGCGAGAATAGATTTGTGGATCTGGTTGAGCGGGTAATTCAAGTCAGACAAACCAGCTGGCGCAAAGACGGGGGGGGAAGTGAGACCGACCACCTCATGTTGTTCTTTTTTCAACGTCTGCAAAAGCTTATCGACGTGCGTCTTCACTGACTCAGGCGTTGAGCCAAGAGCAGTCAGGATCGTCATCAATGAGGTCGTTTGCGATGCCAGCATGTGACACTGGATCATCAGGCCATTATAAAAAGAGACCCCATGCTGGTGTGACTTGGGTTCGGCCATCATTCGGTAAAACGCTTGTGCAAAATTACTCAGCGCTACATGGAGGCTTTTGCGAGCGAGTCGCCATTCGAGATCCGCCTGCGCTAGCGAAGCAGTCGTGGTCCCTTGTTCGGCATCCTGTTTAAGCGCGACAAGTGCCAGGCTTCTGCTCAAGTATTGCTGGTTTGCCGCAATGACGTTTCGGCTTAACGCCGGCATGAATTGAGCCTCCCACCAGGGAAGGAAGTAGCTACAGCCATAAGCGATGGCGCAGCCAATCAGCGTGTCGATCGCTCGAAAGCCAATGATGCTAGTGTCGGCCGGGTTAAGCAAAAAGAAGGCAATCAACATCGCTAGCGTGTTGAACGCCGCCGCGGCCAGCAAATTGACCAGGATCAAGCTGCAACCAATGATCAAAGCAATCACCATGATGCCGGCGAGGATTTGGTGCGACTCAACGAAGTAAACGGCTGCCAGGGACATGCCGCATCCAATGATAGTACCCCCCAAACGTCCGCTATTACGTTGCTTGGTCAGCGCAAAGCCTGGTCGCATGATGATAATTACCGTGAGCAGAATCCAATAACCTTGCGGCGCCAAACCAGGGATCAGATGGGCTATGGTTAAAGCGATGATGCTCCCTAAAGCGACTCGAAGGGCATATCTGCAAAAGGGTGAAGCGAGGTGCAGGTTGCTGGTGATCTGCCGGGGATTAAACTTTTGAGTCGATAAAAAAGCGCTCAACGAATCGTTGATAGTTGCTGATTCAAGCGCTTTCATGTCTTCAGAGCTGCGGGTGTAGACGTACATGCGCTCGATGAGATTCGCATTGTGTCTCAATCGCTTCAAGATTTGCAGGCAAACGCTGTAGGCATCAGGCTCTCTGACTGAAAAGCCGTTTTGTTGCATCGTTTTGACCTCAAACTCGATGGCACGTAATTCTGCTTTCACACTGTTCTTGTTACGTGCCGCTTTGTTACGCACCACAGCAAGCGCGATGCGGTCGAGATCGAGGGCCATTTTGAATAGCGCATCGTGCATGAATAACAAGATGTCCTTACCGGCTAGTTTGCTGTGTAGCAGTGCGTAATCCGCCTGCGTGGCGACCATGGTGTCAACAATGGCAAGCATCTCGATAAAGAGGTTCCAGAGCATGATGCGACGAGGGTCGCCGGTACCATTGAGGTTCGCAAGCCCCCTGAGTACCATGTCTCGGGCACCTTGATGCTTGTCGATCATGTCGGCTTGACGCCGAATCAGCTGGCGATGGTTGGCGTCGAGTTCTTGCTCTGTGCTGTACATGTTGCCGCGACTAATCAAATAATCGGCGGTCGCGAACAAAGCAATGGCCAGCGCCTGCTCTTTTTCGCGAATACTCATCAAGCGACTGGTGAAATAACTGAAAATAGCGTAGAAGAGCGCGCCACCGAGGGATAGCAAGGTGTGCGTCCA
Source organism: Jezberella sp. (assembly GCF_964834465.1). Classification (NCBI taxonomy): domain Bacteria; kingdom Pseudomonadati; phylum Pseudomonadota; class Betaproteobacteria; order Burkholderiales; family Alcaligenaceae; genus Jezberella; species Jezberella sp. The sequence goes on along the minus strand of NZ_CBAZRM010000006.1, from coordinate 130,550 downwards.
GACCTCATGGTGCGAGAGGGGTGAGTGCAAGGTGACTGTCATCAGCAACAAGCAGGCAAACCCGATCAAGGTCCCTTTTTTGCCGTAGACGGACAACAGAGAAAACCCAAAGCATTGCGCAACGACGGCGATGCTTTCTGCCCAGATGTTTGCGCTTGCCAGGCCGGTGATGATGACGGCCAGTGAACTCAGCAGCGCGCCACGAAGCATTTCACCCAGACGGTTCTGGTGGGGACCGGGCTGGTCAATGAAAGCGATGCAAAGTGCCCCGAAACTGGCTACCAAACCTTCGGCAAATAAATTAAAACCCAGGCCTAAAACGAGGACAGGAAGTAGGGCACCGGCGGCTCGTCTGATCCCGCTATAGAAGTGGTGGCCGAATAAAAAACGTTGTAGTTGGGGAATGCTAATGTCCATGCGGCAACTCTGAAGCGCTCAAATCGTGAGCCCAACTTTATTTTAGTCCGATTTGCACAAGCGCAAAACTAAGGTTAAAGTTGCGGGTTCGGGCAAGCTTTGGTTACCGCCGAGCTGTTCGAGGCTTTTTTACTTTGGGGCAAACCCCTCCCTAGTGCTCTTGCCATAACTTTGCTGCTGACCAGGCCACAAGCCGTGGTTAGCGACTCCGTTTCGATCCAGTGCATCCCTGATGGGTGCGTGCATCGCCTGATGGCGAATGCGTAGCTGATCAGCAATGTGTTTGGGTGGAGAGGCTCCGTGAGTCTCAAAACGCCGAATTATGTTGCTGAATATGTTGCGATTCAGCATTTTTGTCTAACAATAAAAATGCAGTCAGATGGGCCTTGCCTGTTATGAAAGGACATTACTCATGGAACTCAATGGCGCAGACATCGTCGTGCGTTGCTTGGCCGACGAAGGCGTAGAACACGTTTTCGGCTATCCCGGCGGGGCAGTGCTTTATATTTACGACGCGATTTACAAGCAAGACAAATTCAAACATATCCTGGTTCGTCACGAGCAAGCGGCTGTGCATGCGGCTGATGCTTATTCGCGTTCGTCGAACAAAGTGGGGGTGTGTCTGGTCACCAGCGGTCCGGGGGCAACCAACGCGGTTACCGGGATTGCAACGGCCTACATGGATTCGATTCCCATGGTCATCATCAGTGGTCAGGTGCCAACGCACGCCATTGGTGAAGATGCTTTCCAAGAGTGCGACACGATTGGCATTACACGGCCTTGTGTCAAACACAATTTCCTCGTTCGTGATGTCAAAGATTTAGCAGAGACCATGCGCCGCGCGTTCTACATTGCGCGTACCGGTCGTCCGGGACCAGTGCTAGTCGATATCCCCAAGGACATCACGGTTGCGCACTGCAAATACACCCCGCCCAAAGCTGAGATCTCGATGCGTTCATATGCGCCGGTTGAACGAGGACATCAGGGGCAGATAAAAAAAGCCGTTCAGATGTTGTTGCAAGCCGAGCGTCCTATGATTTATACGGGTGGCGGCGTTATTTTGTCGAATGCATCCGCAGAATTACAGACGTTCGTCAAAATGCTCGGGGCACCCATCACGAATACCTTGATGGGTCTTGGTGCCTACCCAGCTTCAGATGAGCAATATCTGGGTATGCCTGGCATGCATGGCACCTATGAAGCCAATATGTCGATGCAACATTGCGACGTTTTGTTGGCCATCGGTGCACGTTTTGATGACCGAGTTATCGGCAATCCGAAGCACTTCTGTTCGCATCCGCGCAAGATCATTCATATTGATATCGATCCCTCGTCAATTTCTAAGCGCGTCAAGGTCGATGTGCCGATTGTGGGTAATGTCAAAGACGTGTTGGATGACTTGATTACCCAATATACCGCGATGTCGGCTGAGACCAAGCCCAACACACAGGCACTGGCCAAGTGGTGGGATCAAGTCAACGTTTGGCGCGGTAAACAGTGCATGCACTTTGCAAACTCCGATGAGCTAATCAAGCCTCAATGGGTCGTGCAGAAGGTGTGCGAAATCACCAAAGGCGAGGCGTTTGTTACGTCTGATGTGGGCCAACACCAGATGTGGGCTGCCCAGTACTATGGCTTTAACAAGCCACGGCGTTGGATTAATTCAGGTGGTCTTGGCACCATGGGTGTAGGCTTGCCTTATGCGATGGGGGTGCAAATGGCAAACCCAGACGCAACCGTGGCGTGTATTACGGGCGAAGGCTCGATACAGATGAATATTCAAGAGCTGTCTACATGTAAGCAATACCATCTGACGCCCAAGGTGATTTGTTTGAACAATCGCTACCTGGGGATGGTGCGGCAGTGGCAACAGATTGATTACTCGTCGCGCTACTCAGAGTCTTACATGGATGCTCTGCCGGATTTCGTCAAACTGGTTGAGGCATACGGGCATGTGGGGATGCGAATCGACAAGCCGGCAGACGTTGAGGGGGCATTGATTGAAGCCTTCAAACTCAAAGACCGCTTGGTGTTTATGGATTTCATCACAGATCAATCAGAGAACGTCTGGCCCATGGTCAAAGCAGGTCGCGGCTTGACCGAGATGCTGCTTGGCGCTGAAGACCTGTAAGGAGATCCAGATGAAACATATTATTTCGGTTTTGATGGAAAACGAATCCGGCGCATTGTCACGCGTCGTAGGTTTGTTCTCGGCACGTGGCTACAACATCGACACATTAACGGTGGCGCCAACTGAAGACAACACCCTGTCGCGGTTGACGCTGGTCACTACGGGCTCGGATGATGTCATCGAGCAGATCACCAAGCATTTGAATCGCCTGATCGAAGTGATCAAGGTGGTCGATCTATCAGATGGACCTCACATCGAACGTGAGTTGATGCTGATTAAAGTTCGCGCCGTAGGTAAAGAGCGCGAAGAGGTCAAGCGCATGGTCGATATCTTTCGCGGACGCATTATCGATGTCACTGACAAGTCTTACACGATTGAGTTGACAGGCGATCAAGATAAAGTCCAAGCGTTTATCGATGCGTTGGATCGTAGTGCCATTCTTGAAACAGTCCGAACTGGTGTATCTGGTATCGGGCGAGGCGAGAGGATTCTCAAGGTTTAGTCCGCAGTGAGGTGATTGAAATCCGAGTGGATTGAGATTGATTGTTTTGAAGACTTGTTAATACCCATTAATTTTTTGATTTTCTGAATCCAATATATAAAAGACGGAGTCCGATATGAAAGTTTTTTACGATAAAGATTGTGATTTGTCCCTGATCAAGGGCAAGACTGTTGCCATCATTGGTTATGGTTCACAAGGCCACGCACACGCGCTGAATCTTCATGAGTCAGGCGTTAAAGTGATTGTGGGCCTGCGCAAGGGCGGCGCGTCTTGGTCTAAAGCAGCCAACGCCGGTTTGCAAGTCGCTGAAGTGGCTGACGCCGTGAAGTCGGCTGACCTCGTGATGATGTTGTTACCCGATGAGAACATCGCCCAGGTCTACCGTGAAAGCGTGCACGCCAACATCAAAGCAGGTGCGGCACTGGCGTTTGCACACGGCTTCAACGTTCACTACGGTCAAGTGGTCCCGCGCGAAGATATCGATGTCGTCATGGTAGCCCCCAAAGCACCTGGCCACACCGTGCGCGGCACGTATGCCCAGGGTGGCGGTGTGCCATGTTTGGTCGCTGTTCATCAGAACAAGTCAGGCATCGCCCGTGATGTGGCTCTGTCGTACGCTTGCGCGATCGGCGGTGGTCGTGCGGGCGTGATTGAAACGAACTTCCGTGAAGAGACTGAAACCGATTTGTTCGGCGAACAAGCGGTCTTGTGCGGTGGTACTGTTGAACTCATCAAGGCTGGTTTCAAGACCTTGGTGGATGCGGGATATGCACCTGAAATGGCCTATTTCGAGTGCTTGCACGAACTGAAATTGATCGTCGATCTGATTTATGAAGGTGGTATTGCCAACATGAATTACTCGATCTCGAACAACGCTGAGTTTGGCGAGTACGAGACAGGTCCGAAGATCGTCACTGACGAGACACATGCTGCCATGCGTCAAGTCTTGGCTGACATTCAGAACGGTGAGTACGCCAAGCGCTTTATCTTAGAGAATCAGGCAGGTGCACCTACTTTGACTTCGCGTCGTCGTATCAATGCTGAGTCAGAGATCGAAGTCGTCGGTGGCAAATTGCGCGCGATGATGCCTTGGATTGCAGCCAATAAATTGGTCGACAAGAGCAAGAACTAAGCCTTGGCTTTGAACGCTCAGTCGAAAACGCCCTTCGGGGCGTTTTTTTTGGGTTAACCTCTCATCCACTATGCATACACCTCATTATCCCCATCCGCTTATTGCGAGAGAAGGTTGGCCATTTTTGGCTGGCTCAGTCATTCTTGCTACGTTAGCAACGTATTGGTTCCCTTCGTGGTCGATTCTGCTTTGGATTATTGCGCTCTTTGTGCTGCAATTTTTCAGAGATCCGCCCAGGATGGGCTCGACAGAACCCAACGCCGTCTTATCCCCCGCCGATGGTCGCATTGTGGTGGTTGAGCGTGCACAAGATCCTTATGCAGGCCGAGAGTCGCTGAAGATCAGTGTTTTTATGAATGTATTCAACGTTCATAGTAATCGGTCACCTGTCGATGGCGAGGTTCTCAGCACAACGTATTTCCCAGGCAAGTTTTTTAATGCCGCACTAGAGAAAGCGTCACTCGAAAATGAACGCAACGCGATGGTGTTGCGCGCTAAGACGGGTCATACCGTCACTGCCGTTCAGGTGGCAGGGTTGGTTGCCAAGCGGATCTTGTGCTATGCCAAGGCGGGTGACCACCTTGCGAGGGGGCAGCGTTATGGGTTTATCCGTTTTGGCTCTCGTGTTGACGTTTATTTGCCGATTGACGCGACCCCACGGGTGTCAATTGGTGATAAGGTCTCGGCCACTTCGACCGTGCTGGCTGAATTGCCGACTGAAATATCCTGAGGACATTTATGCCGACTAGTCCGCTTCGCGATCCAGATTTAAAGCGGCGTAGCATTTATCTGCTGCCAAACGCTTTCACGACCGCAGCTCTTTTCGCTGGTTTCTACGCCATCGTTCAAGCCATGAACGGGCGCTTTGAGATGGCGGCGATTGCTATCTTTGCCGCCATGGTGCTCGACGGGATGGATGGTAGGGTCGCACGGTTGACAAACACCACATCGGCCTTTGGCGAACAATATGATTCGCTCTCGGATATGACCTCTTTTGGTGTGGCGCCTGCTTTGGTGGTCTACGAATGGGCGTTGCGAGACCTAGGCCGCTGGGGGTGGTTGGCTGCTTTTGTTTACGTCAGCGGCGCAGCACTTCGTTTGGCAAGATTTAATACTAATATTGCGGTCGTCGACAAGCGCTACTTCCAAGGCTTGCCCAGCCCGGCTGCGGCAGCGCTGGTGGCGGGATTCCTTTGGTTGGTGGTCGATAACCGGCTTCAGGTGTCACCAAAAATGGTGTCCTGGACGGCCTTCACACTGACACTGTATGCCGGCATTGCGATGGTCACGAACCTGCCTTTTTACAGCGGAAAAAGTTTCGCCCTGAGTAAAAGCGTCCCTTTCTGGGCGATTTTGGTTTTTGTGGCGAGTTTTGTCTTTATTTCAAGTGACCCACCAGTGGTCTTGTTCGGTCTATTTATCGTTTACGGGCTGTCTGGCTGGGGTGTTTGGCTTTTTCGGGTTCGCAAAGCCAAGCGAATGCTAGCGTCTGCCAGATCTGCCCATATCGAATAGAGGATCAGGGCCCGCATTGAAGTGGGTGAGTGTGTGTGTGTTCAGATCGAAGTAAATGTACATCAGGGTGTTCCAGGTGCCGTATTGCTTGTAGCGATAATCCAGAACATAGCTGCGAAGCTCATACATCCCTGATTCGCCAGCATGTTCGGGCGGCCCGAATTCACAAATCACCTTTTCAGGTGTCCATTGACCAGTGCCAAGGCGATTAAAGTTGGCGTCTGTCAGCAGCTGAGTCACCTCGCCGATCAATCCCTCCTTCGAGACAGTCGTGCCCATGGCCGTTTGCCCAAGCGGTTGCTGGGTCCAAACGAGATGTCGGGTGCCGTCCGTGTTTGCGCAATCGGTCGATGGTTTGCCGAATTTCGCGATGACCTCATTGAGCGGGGTACCCGGCTTAGCGGTATCAACCAGCGCACAGCCCGTTAGGGTGAAACTGACAGTTAAGACAAGGCCCGTCAACAAGCTGGTGCGTCGCGCTGCAAAAAAGGCGGTTAGGTTCAAAGGATATCGACGCTTCATGATAAAAATCCCTATTCACAGCAAGCGGGCTTTATTGGCTCAATTCAGTTATACTAGCAGGGTTATACTTTTTTTCCACCACGTTCGGGCACCTCGGCCCCAACGCATGTTCATGAGAGGCCATAATGTCTGTAGCTGATATCAATAAATCCGACATCGTTGCGCAATATCAACGCGCTCAAGGCGATACCGGATCCCCAGAAGTTCAAGTGGCACTGTTAACTGCTCGTATTAACGAGTTGACGGGTCACTTCAAAACACACATGAAAGATCACCACTCACGCCGTGGTTTGTTGCGTATGGTTAGCCGTCGCCGCAAACTGCTCGATTATCTCAAGGGCCGCAACCCAGATTCCTATCGTTCGCTGATCGAAAAACTCGGTCTGCGTAAGTGATCGCAATTTGTGGGGCAGTTACCCCGTGAATCAACCGTGCCGCATGCGCCATTTTGGTCGCGTCGAGCACGGTTTTTCATTTGTAAGGATTATTTGCCATGTTTAATAAAATTACTAAGTCGTTCTCATTCGGTCAGCACACCGTCACCCTTGAGACCGGCGAAATTGCTCGCCAGTCTTCCGGTGCTGTGGTGGTGTCTGTTGACGACACCGTTGTGCTTGCGACTGTTGTCGCAAAAAAAGATGCGAAAGCCGGTCAGGATTTTTTCCCACTGACAGTCGATTACATTGAAAAAACTTACGCAGCTGGTAAGATTCCCGGCGGTTTCTTTAAACGTGAAGGCAAGCCTTCCGAAAAAGAAACCTTGACTTCGCGTCTGATTGACCGCCCTCTGCGTCCGCTGTTTCCAGAGGGTTTCTATAACGAAGTTCAGGTCGTGATCCACGTCTTGTCAGTGAACCCAGAGGTCGATCCCGATATCCCCGCCATGATTGGCGCTTCGGCAGCGCTGGCCATCTCTGGCATTCCTTTTGACGGTCCGATCGGTGCCGCACGCGTGGGCTACATTGACGGCCAGTACGTCATCAACCCAACGGCTAGCCAACTGCTGACCTCTAAAATGGATTTGGTTGTTGCTGGTACTGAAGCTGCGGTATTGATGGTTGAGTCAGAGGCTGATCAGCTCTCTGAAGAAGTGATGCTTGGTGGTGTGGTATTTGGTCATACCCAAATGCAAACCGTTATCAGCGCCATCAATGACTTGGTGAGCCAAGCGGGTAAACCAGCTTGGGATTGGCAGCCCGCAGCAAAAAACGAAGCCTTGATCGCTGTCGTAAAAGCGGCGGGTGAAGAAGGCATGAACGCAGCCTATCAAATTCGTCAGAAACAAGAGCGTACGGCTCAACTCAAACATGTCTACAGCGCGGTGCATGCTGCCGTTGCTGAGCAAGCGGCTGCGGCTGGTACCCCAGCACCCGATAGCGTTGCTGTCGACAATATTTTGTTCGACCTCGAAGCGCGTATCGTCCGTAGCCAGATTCTCAGTGGCGAGCCGCGTATTGACGGTCGCGACACTCGCACCGTTCGTCCAATCAGCATCCGTCTCGGTGTATTGCCCCGTGTCCATGGCAGTGCCTTGTTCACCCGTGGTGAGACGCAAGCGCTGGTTATCGCGACGCTGGGTACCAAGCAAAATGAGCAAGTCATTGATGCGCTCATGGGCGAGTACCGTGACCGTTTCCTGATGCACTACAACATGCCTCCGTTTGCGACGGGTGAAACTGGTCGCGTGGGCACGCCTAAGCGTCGTGAAATCGGTCATGGCCGTTTGGCTAAACGTGCACTAGTGCCTTTGCTGCCAGCTGCTGCTGATTTCCAGTACACGATTCGTCTGGTGTCAGAGATTACTGAATCGAACGGGTCGTCTTCAATGGCGTCGGTTTGCGGTGGGTCATTGGCTATGATGGATGCTGGCGTACCGGTGAAAGATCACGTCGCTGGCGTCGCCATGGGTCTGATCCTTGATGACGGTAAATTTGCTGTCTTGACCGACATTCTGGGTGACGAAGATCACCTGGGTGATATGGATTTCAAAGTAGCGGGTACCGAAAACGGGATCACCGCCTTGCAAATGGATATCAAAATTCAGGGCATTACTAAAGAAATCATGCAGGTCGCGTTGGCCCAGGCTCGTGATGGTCGCTTGCATATTCTCGAAAAAATGCGCGAAGCCATCAATGGTGGTCGTGGCGAACTCTCTGCTTTCGCACCGCGCATGCTGTCGATGAAGATTAATCCAGAGAAAATCCGTGACGTGATCGGCAAGGGTGGCGCAACCATCCGTGCCTTAACCGAAGAGACCGGCTGCCAAATCGATATTTCGGATGATGGTGCCATCGTGATTTCTAGTGCGGATTTGGACAAAGCGAAAGAGGCACAGCGCCGTATTACTGAGCTGACAGCTGATGTCGAAGTGGGGCAGGTCTATGAAGGCAGCGTGCTTCGTCTGCTCGATTTTGGTGCGATTGTTCAAGTTTTACCAGGCCGCGATGGCTTGCTGCATATCTCTGAGATTGCCAATTACCGAATTGCCAACATCAATGACGTGATCAAGGTCGGTCAAAGCTTGCGCGTTAAAGTGATCGAGGCTGACGACAAAGGTCGTTTGCGTCTTTCGGTAAAGGCCATTGGTGGTATTGAAGAGCAAGGCGGGCCAGCAGCCCCTCAGGCCGAGGCGCCAGCAGTTCAGGCTGAGTAAGTTTTAGCTGTTCGTTAAGTTAAGGGCGCAAGCATTAAGCTTGCGCCTTTTTTTACGTCTATCGGTGGCGTTTTTTCTGGCATCTGGTCGACTCAATCAGGTAAACCCTGAAAACTTGGCATGATGATTGCGTATATGATCGAATATCAATCTTGAATCACGGTCTTGACGGGGTGTGTATATGGTTAAGTGGTCGATGAGTCGTTTGTTAGTCGCCGTGTCTTTTGCAATGATCGGTTTTGCTGGCAACTCGCACGCTCAAGACGATTCGAAAGTCTTGCGCATCGTCCCACAGGCAGACTTAAAAATACTGGATCCCATCTGGACGACAGCATTTGTTAGCCGCAATCACGGCTATATGGTGTACGACCAATTATTTGGTATTGATGCCAACGGTAAGATCCAACCGCAGATGGTCGATACCTACACCAAGAGTGCTGACTTCAAAGAATGGACGTTTACCCTTCGCAAAGGGCTAAGTTTTAGTGATGGGCAGCCGGTCACGTCTGATGACGTAATCGCTTCGGTCAATCGTTGGGCCAAACGCGATGTGTTTGGTCAAGTCATGGCAACTGCGCTCGACAAGTTCGAGGCCGTTGATTCGAACACGTTCAAAATGACCTTTAAAACGCCGTTTCCCATGACGCTCGATGCGCTGTCCAAGCCCTCCGGCAATGCAAACTTCATCATGCCTAAGCGTGTGGCGATGACACCCGCCGATCAGCAGATCACTGAATACATTGGTTCTGGCCCTTACGTCCTTAAGATGGATGAGTACAAACCAGGCGCAAAGATCGTTTATCTTAAGAACGAGAAATACGTCCCACGCGCAGAAGAGCCTTCGGGCACTGCCGGCGGCAAGCGCGTCTTTGTTGATCGCGTTGAATGGGTCATCTTGAAAGACGCTCAGACACAAGCAAATGCCATTGCCAACGGCGAAGTCGATATGATCGAATGGATGCCTGCTGATCAATATGCGGCGCTTAAAGACAATCCGAAGATAGCGCTGATCAAACCAACCCCGGCAGGTTCATTTGATTTGCACTTGAATCATTTTGTACCGCCGTTTGATAATCCAAAAATCGCTCAAGCGGCAATCATGGCACTGAACCAAGAGGCGTTGATGAAGGCGCAAATGGTGAACAAGGATCTTTACCGTCCTTGCGTCTCTATCTACCCATGCGATTCGCCATTAGCATCGACTGAAACAGGTTATTTCACCGGTAAGCCACAATTTGAAGCCGCCAAGAAGCTGCTGAAAGAGGCCGGTTACGACGGCAAGCCTGTTGTGCTGTTGTTTCCTGCAGATTTTGCGGTGTTGAATAAATTCCCACCGGTGCTTGCTCAGCTGTTGAAACAGGCTGGTTTTAACGTAGATATGCAAACCATGGATTGGGCCTCTCTGGTCACCCGTCGCACGAGTAAAGAGCCGGCGGACAAAGGCGGTTGGAACATGTTTATTACGGGTTGGGGTCCTGGCGATATGATGAATCCATTGTTCTTCCCCCCGCTCACAGGTAATGGTGAGAAAGGGTGGTTCGGCTGGACAACAGACGCCAAACTTGAGCAGTTGAAAGCAGACTTCATGGCAGCCTCAACTGACGAGCAGCGCAAAAAGATTGCAGCAGAACTTCAGATGCAAACCTATAAAACAGGTATCTTTGCCAAAGTCGGTGACTTCGATTACCTGACGGTTGTTCGTAAAGGCGTTGTGACGGGCTTAGTACCTTCAACGGTCAATGCGTTCTGGAATTTAAAGAAGAACTGATGCTGTTTATTCTCAGACGGGTGCTGTCCACGGTACCCGTGCTTCTCATCGTTGCCGTCATTGTCTTTACGATGTTGCGACTGACACCGGGCGATCCTGCGGCAGCCTTGGTTGGTAATAACAGCAACAGCGAGGATATTGCGCGTATCCGTAAAAGCCTTGGTTTGGATGAGCCTCTGCCCGTGCAATTTGCAAGCTGGGCGAGCAAAGCGTTGATGGGTGATTTGGGTGAATCCTATTACATGAAACAACCCGTGACCCATTTAATTGCGCAACGGATTGGCCCGACCCTCTCTTTGTCTGCGCTCACGATGCTGCTGACGTTATTGATTGCAATCCCTTTGGGGATTTTGGCAGCGTGGCGGCATGGGGGATGGTTAGATCGGTCTCTCATGAGTTTTTCTGTCTTGGGGTTTTCAGTCCCAACTTTCGTCATCGGCTACCTCCTGATTTGGGCCGTTGCGCTGCACTGGAAGATTTTTCCGGTGCAGGGTTACGTGCCCATGAACGAGAGCTTCGGGGGGTGGTTGTCACATCTCTTTTTACCCGCGCTGACGCTGTCGATTGTCTACCTCGCCTTGATCGCCCGAGTGACCCGTGCTTCTGTTGCTGAAGCGCTAACAGAGGATTACATCAGAACGGCTCGCTCCAAAGGGATTAGTGAGTTACGAATACTCGTCAAGCACGCCTTGACCAACGCAGCGGTGCCGATTGTGACGGTGATCGGCATTGGAATCGGCTTGCTGATTGGGGGCGTGGTGGTGACAGAAACGGTTTACGCCATACCAGGGGTTGGCCAGTTGACGGTTGACGCCGTGTTGGGACGAGACTTTCCCTTGATTCAGGGGATCACTTTGTTCTTCTCGTTTGCTTATGTCTTAATTAATTTACTCGTGGATTTAAGCTATGTTTTGCTTGATCCCCGTATCCGCTATTAACGTGGCGCAAAAACTCATGGCCAAGCGCAAGCAGCAAAACAAAATCCTCAACAATACGTCAGTACGCATTGGTTTAGTGGCGTTGGTGTTGTTGCTGGGTATGGCTCTCTTTGCCCCCTGGCTCTATACCATTGAGCCCACCGCCATGGACCCATCGAGTGCGAACATACTGCCAGGTACTCAAGCAGAGTTTTCTGATTTATCAGGCGACACCTTCGAGCACTATTTTTTGATGGGAACAGACAGTCTTGGGCGTGACACCTGGAGCAGAGTGGCCTACGGCGCACGCATTTCATTGACCGTGGGATTGTGTGTGGCCGTGCTAGCTCTGATTGGCGGGACTTGCTGTGGTGTGGCTGCAGGGTATTTCAGGCGTCTCGATAACGTCCTGATGCGAGTCATGGATAGTCTGATGGCTATCCCTGGAATTCTGTTTGCCATCACGCTGATGGCCATCTGGCGCCCGACAGTGGTCACCGTGGTCATTGCAATCACCATCCCTGAGATCCCCCGCGTGGCTCGACTTGTTCGATCTATCGTGCTGACCATTCGCGAAGAACCCTATGTCGAGGCAGCCGTGTCGCTTGCCACATCAACGGGTAATATTTTGTGGCGCCATATCTTGCCCAACGCAATTGCACCCTTGCTGGTTCAGGGGACTTACGTCTGTGCCTCTGCGATTTTGGTGGAAGCGATTTTGTCGTTTTTAGGGGTGGGTTTGCCGCCAGAGATTCCGACGTGGGGCAACATCATGTCTGACGGCCGAACGCAGTTCAACCAGTATCCACAAACCGTCTTGTTTCCGGGGGCTTTCCTTGCGGTAACGGTGCTGGCCGTGAATATTCTGGGTGATGGTTTGCGAGACACACTTGATCCAAAGTTCAATAAGCGCACAGGCTAAGGTAAGCACATGACTGAGCGTCGCTCTCTCGTATTATCGGTAAAGGGTTTGAGTATTCGTTTGCCCGCAACGGCTGATCGACCTTATGCCGTGCATGACATCAGCTTTGATGTGAAGCAAGGCGAGATTGTCTGTTTGTTGGGTGAGTCGGGGTCGGGTAAGTCGGTGATAGCTCAGGCAATCATGGGCCTGTTACCTAGAACTTTGTTGACGACAGCGGGTGATATTTCTCTGTTAGACGAGTCTGTGGTGCAGGCAAGTGGCGAGCGTCTTAGACAGTTGCGCGGCGAAAAAATGGCGATGGTCTTTCAAGAGCCAATGACGGCCTTGAACCCTATCATGACCTGTGGCGACCAAGTGGATGAACAACTTTGGCAACATACCAAATTATCGACAAGCGAACGCCGACAAAAAGTCTTGGACATTTTTGCACGGGTAAAATTACCTTACCCAGAACGTATGTTTCGTTCTTATCCGCATCAGTTGTCTGGTGGGCAAAGACAACGCATCGTGATTGCGATGGCGCTGATTCTGAAACCGGCGTTGTTGATCTGCGACGAGCCAACCACTGCGCTCGATGTCACCACACAAGCTGAGATTCTCAGTCTGATTGCAGAGCTGCAAGCGCAGAGCAATACTGCGGTGTTGTTCATCACGCATGATTTAGGGGTGGTGGCAGAAATCGCTGATCGTGTGGTTGTGCTGAAGCTCGGCGAGATGGTCGAGCAAGGGGATCGGCTCGATGTCTTGCAACAGCCGAAAGCACCCTACACACAAATGCTTTTAGCGGCGGTGCCAGGGTTAGTGCCCAAACATCGCGAGCCGGTGACGCAGGCTTACCCTTTATTGCAGACCGTGGGTTTGTCTAAGACTTATTGGACAGGCGCTTGGCCTAAGCGCAAACATCGTGTCGATGCCGCCAAAAATATTTCACTGCAAGTGTTGCCCGGTGAAACCGTCGGTATTGTGGGCGAGTCCGGGTCAGGTAAATCGACCGTCGCTCGTTGTATCGCCAGGCTCATCGATCCCAGCGCTGGTGAGATTTTTGCAGATGGTTTATCTATCGCGAAAGTCACAGGGCGTGCGCTTTATCCGTTTCGGCGAGTTGTTCAAATCGTGTTTCAAGATCCTTATCGTTCATTGAATCCTCGTCGAACGGTGGGCGAGGCGATTATTGAAGGCCCGTTGAATTTTGGTGTGCCACATGCCGAGGCCTGGAAGCAGGCCGAAGAACTCATGCATCTTGTACGGTTGAGTCCCGATGCCCTGCACCGTTATCCTAACGAGTTTTCAGGCGGTCAACGACAGCGGATTTCAATTGCAAGAGCGCTGGCTTGCAAACCTAAAGTATTGATTGCCGATGAAGCGGTATCTGCCCTTGATGTGTCGGTGCAAGCACAGATTCTTGAGTTGCTCGCCGAAATACAGCAACGATTGAACATCGGTATTCTCTTTATCACGCATGACTTGCGGGTTGCCAGTCAGATTTGTGATCGCATCATTGTGATGCAACGAGGCGAGATTGTAGAAGAGGGTAAGACCCAGGAGGTGTTTGTTAACCCTCAGCACATCTACACGCAAACGTTGCTGGCAGCAGCACCGGGTCGTGGCTTCCAGTTTGGGATAGCTTAGACGTCAGGTCTGAGCTTTAATTGATTTCACCATCGTGGTAATGATGACAAAGCAGCTTCAAGGCGTCGTCAAGGGGTATAGCGTGCCGCGTAAAAAACTGCGGCAAAGAGGCTCGGCAAAAGCGTGACGAGTACACCCGACATCCATTTAATAATCAGCCAAGTTTGGGTGGTGAGCTCTTTGTGAAGCGTGGTCTCAACCTTTTGAATAGCGCAGTTCATGTTTTGAATCGTGCAGTTCATTCGGCCCTCAAGATGTGCAAGATCTTCGCGTGTGGCGAGCGTTGGTATGAGGGCTTCTAAGCGAGTGAGACGAGTTTGCATTTGGCTAGTGAGTGTAGCGTGCCGCGTAAAAAACTGCGGCAAAGAGGCTCGGCAAGAGCGTAACGAGTAAACCCGACATCCATTTAACAATCAGCCAAGTTTGAGTGGTGAGCTCTTTGTGAAGCGTGGTCTCAACCTTTTGAATAGCGCAGTTCATTCGGCCCTCAAGATGTGCAAGATCTTCACGTGTGGCGAGCGTTGGTATGAGGGCTTCTAAGCGGCTGAGGCGAGTTTCCATTCAGTCATTTTAACGAATGGAGTAGCTGGATTTCAATCCGTACTCAACGTCTATTTTGTAAGAGATTGCAACGCACTTCCTGCCTTGACGTTAGACCTTCGCGAGCAACCCTGTAATCGCCTGTGTAATGAATGCAGCGTCTTGAACGTTGGCAGACGGCAAGCCAGCACGATGCCCCCAATCTGACTCAATGGGCAAGAGCTTAGCGTTAGGCATCTGCTCAACTTCAAGTCGATTGTCTTGAACTTGAAAATACAAATCGGTTGAGCCAGGCATGATCAGCGAATCAGCCGTAATCGCTCGCAACGCCGCCTTGAAATCACCGTTGTATTTCTCATTGGCAGCAATGTTCGCATTCTGCCAAGCCCACAAATGCGTCAACAGATTGTTGGCATCGCGTTTCAGGAAGTTCGCTTCCCAAGACATGACCAAAAAGTCTTCGAGTGACGAGAATCCAGCGCTACGCCATAATTCGTCCCGATAAAACGTTTGTGACATCGCCATCGCTGCGTAGTTGCGACCCATGGCTCTGAGGCTTTTTTCTGGCCGGCTCACGAAGGTGCCGTTTTGAAAAGCAGGATCGGAAGTTAACGTGGCTCTGACGCCTTCGATAAACACTTGGTTGTGAGGCGAGCATTTAGCGGCGCCGCAAAGCACCACCATGCGCTTAACCATCTCAGGGTAGTAAGATGCCCACTGGTAGGCTTGAAGGCCTCCCATCGACCAACCGCAAGCCATTTCAAGGGAGTGGATGTCGAGGTATTCGGTCAGTAGCTTGTGTTGAACTCTGATGTTGTCCAGAATCGTAAAGTATGGCCACCGGTTGCCTGTAAAGGGTTCGGTCGCATTGCTGGGTGAAGATGACAACCCGTTGCCGAACAGATTGGGCACGACGACAAAATATTTGTTGGTATCGAGTGCCTTGCCGGTGCCGATCAGCCAATCGACGTCATAGTGATGCGCTGCAAACGACGTCATGTACAAAATCACATTGGATTTATCTGCATTCAGCGTGCCGTAGGTCTGATACGCCAGTTGCGCGTTGCGCAAGGTGAGGCCAGATTGAAGCACCACATTGCCAGCATGAAAAATTGGGTAGTCGGTCATGATCAGTCCCTATCAATTCGGTTGTTCATTTTGCATCGACGATGAGATATCTTAACCACGGATATCCTCCGCGGCATAGAGCGCCGCTAAACGAAAAAGTCTTTCTCTTTTCAAAAAGTTCGCCATTGAATCCGGTTGACGGCGACCATCCTTGATTAGCTGTGCAACAGCAGCCTCAAGGGTCGTCAGAATCAAGGCTTGTTCAACGGGCCACCAACGGGCCAACAGCGTATCGGGATCACTTAAGCCCAATTCGTTTCGTCTGAGTTCAGAGCGCCTGAAGTCTTTGAGGTTCCAGGTCAGGATGATGGTTTCGCTAGACGTATCCTTTCGGCGCGAAGAGATGCCTGCTGCGATCACATGCCAGTCTTTTTTGTCACTCTGACGTAAACCTTCTTCCAAAGCACTGACGTCGCCTTGATTCGCGTTCGGAAACCGCTCATCCATCAGGCGCCATTCTTGAGCCAGCAGGTCACCCGCGATCGGCCATAAGCGAGCCGCGTTGCGTCGCCACTCTTGCCCAATCCGCTCAGACCATACGGGATTAAAGAGCCCCTGTTCGGCCATCGCTAGCAGCGCCGGGCGCAGCACACCTGACATCAGTACACAGGCATCTAAAACGAGCGTAGGTCTCAAGATACTGACTGCTGTCACGCTAAGGCAAACAGCGCCGTTTGAACGATGTGAGCGGCGTCAACCCCAAAATAATCTCTGAGCGCGGCACGCGTATCACTGCGGCCAAAGCCGTCGGTGCCTAACGTCAGAAAACCGCGGTCAGACGGTATGTAAGCTCGCACCGTCTCAGGCACCATCCTGACATAATCGGTTGCTGCAATCACTGGTCCCTTACTCTGGCTCAGTTGTTGCCACAAGAAGGGCTTATCAGACGAAACTTGACCCTCAACGAGGTTTGCCGAGATGGCTGCTTGCTGATAACGGATGCCGTCACGGGCAAGTTCGCTCCAGCTGGTCACGCTGTACACAAAGACGTTGATGCCATGATTGGCAAGTGTCTCGGCAGCTTTGATGACCTCTGTCAGGATCGCGCCAGAGCCTAAAAGCGTCACATAGGGTGACCCACTGGCGGGTTTGGTCGGTGCGTAGGTGTTAAATAAGTAGCAACCTTTGATGACTTGATCTGCGATATCAGCTTTAAGCGTTGGTTGAGCATAGTTCTCGTTCATCAGCGTGACGTAATAAAACACGTCTTTCTGGTCGATCAACATGTCGCGAATGCCTCGGTCGATGATGATGGCCATCTCGCCCGCGAAGGCTGGGTCGTAAGCTTTGCAATTTGGGATCGTGGAAGCATGCACATGGCTGCTGCCATCTTGATGCTGCAAACCCTCGCCGCCCAAGGTGGTACGACCGGAAGTTGCACCCAACAAAAAGCCACGAGGCCGCTGATCTGCAGCTGCCCAGATTTGATCGCCCACTCGTTGAAAACCAAACATCGAGTAATAAATGTAAAAAGGCAACATGGCTAATCCATGCACGCTATAGCTCGTTGCGGCGGCCGTCCAACTGGCAATCGCGCCAGCCTCAGAAATGCCTTCCTCCAAGATCTGTCCGTCCAGGGCTTCACGATAGCTCAACACTGAACCGATGTCTTCGGGTGCATAGCGTTGCCCGACACTCGAGTAAATGCCGACTTGCTTGAACAGATTGGCCATGCCGAACGTGCGTGCTTCATCGGCAACAATGGGCACAATACGTGGCCCGAGTTGGGTGTCTTTGAGCAGGCCGCCGAGCATGCGGACGAACGCCATTGTCGTACTCATTTCTTTACCGTCGGCTTGTACTGCAAAACTGGCGTACTGCATGAGATCTGGCACTTGGACCATGTCACAGAGAATTTCTCGCTTAGGCAAAAAGCCACCAAGGACTTGGCGATGCGATTGCATGTATTGCATTTCTGGGCTGTCGTTGGCGGGGCGATAAAAGCTGAGCGAGGTCGCTTGCTCATCGCTCAAGGGTAGATTGAATCGGTTTCGAAACTCAATCAGGTCGGTTTCATCGAACTTTTTCTGGCTGTGTGTGGTCATTTTTCCTTGCCCCGCGCTGCCCATGCCATAGCCCTTCTTGGTGTGCGCCAAGATGACGGTGGGTTGGCCTTGATGGTTGGCAGCAGCGGCGTAAGCCGCGTGAATCTTGACCAAGTCATGCCCACCGCGCTTGAGTCGATCGATCTGTTCGTCAGTCATCCCTTGCGCTAGTCTTGCCAGTTCTTCATCTTGTCCAAAGAACGTGTCGCGGTTGAAGCGGCCGTCTTTGGCGGCGAACGTTTGCATTTGACCGTCAACCGTGTTGGCAAACGCACGGGTGAGAGCACCTGTCAGGTCGCGCGCGAAGAGCCCATCCCAATCACTGCCCCACACCAGTTTGATGACGTTCCAGCCGGCACCCAGAAACAGCTTCTCGAGCTCGTCAATGATGCGGCCGTTGCCACGCACAGGGCCGTCCAAGCGTTGCAGATTGCAATTGACGACCCACACCAGATTATCGAGACCTTCGCGTGCCGCAAGCGTGAGAGCGCTCATGGATTCAGGTTCATCCATCTCGCCATCACCAAATACGCCCCATACCTTGCGGCGGTTGCAGTCCAATAAATTGCGATGGGTCAGGTAGCGCATGAATCGTGCGTGGTAAATCGAACTAATTGGGCCGATGCCCATCGATCCCGTAGGAAACTGCCAGAAATCTGGCATCAGCCACGGATGAGGATAGCTCGACAAGCCCTGCACGCCTTGCTTGTTCGCTTCGATCTCTTGGCGGTAATGCAAGAGGTCTTGCTCGGTCAACCGGCCTTCGAGATAGGCTCGTGCATACACGCCCGGCGCACTGTGGGGCTGAAAGAACACCAGGTCACCACGATGTTGACCGGGCTCAAGCCCTTCGCGGGCGTGAAAGAAATGGTTGTAACCCGTCTCAAACAAATCCGCCGCACTGGCGTAACTGGCAATGTGACCACCGAGTTCGCCATAAGCTTGATTGGCTCTCACCACCATGGCTAGGGCGTTCCAGCGCATCAGTGAGGCGAGTCGCTCTTCGATGGCTAAATCCCCGGGGAAAACGGGTTGCTGATCAACCGAAATGGTATTGACGTAGGGCGTGTTGAGTTCAGGTTGCCAACCAATTTTGGCTGTATGAGCTGTTCTGACTAACTCGTCGAGTAAAAATTTTGCACGCTCAGGCCCTTGTGTTTGAACGATAGCAAGAAAAGCCTCTCGCCATTCGTCGGTTTCAAGATGATCGCTGTCATGGTTTTTTAATGGGCTAAGCATGCTGGGTTGTGTACGATGAGTTGAGTGATAGGCGACTAGATCAATGGGCTGACAGTTGAAAAAACTTAATCATGACATCCCAGCTGTTACTGGAGGAAAAGTTCGGTTTTGGGTTGACCGCTGTTTTTCAATAAGCGCCCCATTTTAGTGATTTAACAAGTCCATGTGGGATTTTTTTGCACTGAAACGTGCGCGAATCGAGAGACCAGCGCTCGCCAATTGGTGGGTGCGCATCAGGGTAAACAAGTGCTGGCTTTTTTTGTCTGTTGCGGTGCAAAATAGCGACGTGTCGAAGTTTTTTCAATGACTTAATTTAACGCGAGGTCTTGCATGAAGAAATATATTCAGTTGGGTGTATTGGCAGCGATGGGCATTGTCCTCTCAAGCGCTGCCGTGGCGCAAGAATTGACCGGTACGCTGAAGAAAATTAAAGAAACCAATACGATCACCATTGGTCATCGCGACGCGTCAGTCCCCTTCTCTTATTACGATGACAAGCAGCAAGTTGTTGGTTATGCCGTCGACATTTGCATGGCCGTCGTCAACGAAATCAAGACCAAGCTCAACTTGCCGAATTTGCAAGTCAAATTGAATCCAGTGACTTCAGCGACTCGCATACCCTTGATGGCCAATGGCACGATCGATCTCGAATGCGGATCCACCACCAATAATGCTGAGCGTCAGAAGCAAGTGTCATTTGGGCCAAGCTATTACTTGACCGCAAGCCGGTACGTCTTTAAGAAAGGGTCAGGCATCACCGATATCGCGAGTTTGAAAGGCAAGACCGTGGTGTCAACCGCAGGTACAACCAATATCAAACAAGTTGTTGAAGCGAATACGGCGCAAAACTTGAATCTGACCGTGTTGACCGCCAAAGATCATCCTGAGGCTTTTTTGATGGTTGAGACTGGCCGGGCAGCAGCCTTTGTGATGGACGACATCATCTTAGCGGGTTTGGTCGGGGCATCTAAAACACCCGGCGATTTTGAAATCTCTAAAGACGCGTTTTCTAAGGCTGAGCCCTATGGCTTTATGATTCCACGCGATGATCCTGCCTTTAAAAAGGTGGTGGACGAGGCAGCGGGCAAACTCTACACATCCCCAGCCATGTTGACCCTGCATGCGAAGTGGTTTGAGAAGCCCATCCCACCGAAAGGCATCGTATTGAATCAACCGGCCTCAGATCAACTCAAGCGGGCATTTGCTCATCCAAGTGATAATCCCGATCCCGATTCTTATAAATAATTAGCACCTGACCGCTAACCCTGTCTCATCTGGCAGGGTTTTTTTGTGGAGCACCATGAATTACAAATGGAATTGGGGCATCCTCTTTGAGATGTCGCCAGAAGGGCAAGGCTCTTATCTGCAGATGCTGCTGTCGGGCTTGAGCTGGACGCTCATCACGGCGGTCTGCGCTTGGGTCATCGCGTTTGTGCTTGGTTTGGGGGTGGGTGTGTTGCGCACCTTACCTAACCGCTTTGGGCGCCTGCTCGGTAATGCGTATGTTGAGTTATTTAGAAACATCCCTTTGTTGGTTCAGCTGTTTCTCTGGTATTTCGTGATCCCAGAGCTCGTACCCAAGCACTTAGGGGACATGATCAAACAAATGCCTAACGCTTCGTTCTACACGGCTGTCGTGGGTTTGGGCTTGTTCATGTCGGCACGTGTCGCCGAACAAGTGCGCGCTGGTGTCCTGTCGTTGCCGAAGGGTCAAAAGCTGGCCGCGATCGCAATGGGCTTAACGCTGGCACAAACCTACCGCTACATTTTGTTGCCAATTGCTTTGCGGGTCATGTTGCCCCCGATGACGTCTGAGTTTCTCAACACGATTAAAAATACATCGGTTGCGTTGACAATCGGCTTAATGGAGCTCACCGCCAGAGCTCGATCCATGCAAGAGTTTTCTTTCCAAGTGTTCGAGGCGTTTACAGCGGCAACACTCTTATATCTGGTGACCAATTTGGTGGTGACCTTTTTAATGCGCAAACTTGAACGTGCAGTGGCTGTGCCCGGGTTTCTGGGGCATCCACCCAGCGCTGCTACTCATTAAAGGCGGTTAGGTCGTGTTGAGCAATTTCGATTTTGATGTCATCGCCAGATCTTGGATGTATCTCTTGCGGGATGGGATGAGTTTTACCTTGACGCTGACCGCACTCGCCGCGGCCAGCGGCATTGTGCTGGGGACCTTGATCGCGATGATGCGATTATCCAAGTTTGTCGTGCTGCAGAAAATTGCCACGGGTTATGTGAATTTGATTCGCGCGTTGCCGTTGGTCTTGGTTATTTTCTGGTTCTATTTTTTGTTGCCTTACATCGGGCAGTGGGTGACAGGCGCCGCTCGACCTATGACGGTGGGGGCGTTGACGTCCGCCTTTGTAACCTTCTCGTTGTTTGAGGCGGCTTACTTCTCAGAGATCATGCGGGCCGGCATTCAGGCTGTGCCCAGTGGGCAGACCAATGCAGCACGAGCACTCGGGATGACCTACCTGCAAGTGATGGCGTATATCGTTCTGCCACAGGCTTTCCGATCCATGATGCCGCTTTTGCTCACACAAACGATTGTGCTGTTTCAAGATACGTCCCTGGTCTACGTCCTGTCAATTACAGACTTTTTGGGGGCAGCAAGCAAGGTGGCGCAACGAGATGGTCGTCTCGTCGAAATGTATCTCTTTGCTGCCATTGTTTATTTTGTGATTTCGTTTGTCGCGTCATTTGCTGTAAAGCAATTGCAGCGTCGTTTGGCTGTTGCTTAATTTAGAGACCCATCATGTCAGCAAAAATGATCGTCATTGACGATGTATCAAAATGGTACGGTAACTTTAATGTCTTGAAAAATTGCACAACACATGTCGCGCGAGGCGAAGTGGTCGTGGTTTGCGGGCCCTCGGGATCAGGTAAATCCACTTTGATTAAGTGCGTCAATGCGCTCGAACCATTTCAACAAGGCAAACTTTTTATTAATGAGCAACCGGTTCACGATCCGAAGACCAATTTGCCCAAACTGCGCAGCCAAGTCGGCATGGTGTTTCAGCATTTTGAATTGTTTCCGCATTTGAACGTGACCGAGAATTTGACCTTGGCTCAGGTCAAAGTTTTGGGGCGAAGCAAAGAAGATGCACTGACGCGTGGCTTGAAGATGTTGGATAGGGTAGGCTTGACTGCCCATAAAGATAAGTTTCCGGGGCAACTGTCTGGTGGGCAGCAACAGCGCGTCGCCATCGCGCGTGCATTAAGTATGGATCCGCATGTCATGCTGTTCGACGAACCTACCTCGGCACTAGACCCTGAAATGGTGGGTGAGGTGTTGGATGTCATGGTGGGTTTGGCTAAAGAAGGGATGACCATGATGGTCGTGACCCACGAAATGGGCTTTGCCCGTAAAGTCGCCAATCGAGTGATCTTTATGGATCAGGGTGAAATTGTTGAGGACGCTGCGAAAGAAGATTTTTTTACTCAACCCAAAAGCGATCGGGCCATTCAATTTTTATCTAAGATTCTGCAGCATTGAACTTGACGGTACGTCAGACGTCTTGCGCGCTTGTCTGGTGCCCGGGACCGGAATCGAACCGGTACACCCGTAAAGGCGAGAGATTTTAAGTCTCTTGTGTCTACCAATTTCACCACCCGGGCGGGGTAGCTATCCTGTGGGTCAGGATTTTTCTAAGGGGCAGATTGTACGACAAAGTTGAGACTTGTGGACGACCACGCAATAACCCTTCTCTTTGCCGCGAGCAACGGCTTAGTCGTTAAGTTGCAATGCCGACTGAGTTAGGTATCGGCCACCCAACTCCCTGATTTTCCGCCATGTTTTTCAATTAATTTAATCGCATTGATGACCATGCCACGGTCTACCGCTTTTAGCATGTCGTAGATAGTGAGCAGGGCAACGCTCACGGCAGTCATGGCTTCCATCTCAACGCCGGTGCGGCCAACGGTTTCTGTGGTCGCCGTGCAGGTCACTACGCTGCTGGTCTCGTTCAGGCTGAACTCGACCGACACATGACTCAGAGGCAGGGGATGACAAAGCGGGATGAGCGTGCCTGTTTGTTTGGCCGACATAATCCCTGCCAGTCTCGCTACGCCTAGAACATCGCCTTTGGCTGCAGTGCCCTGTGCCAGCTTTGCAAAGGTCGCCGGATGCATGGTTATTGTGCCACTGGCTACCGCCCTGCGGTGAGTCTCATTTTTGTTTGACACATCCACCATGTGCGCATGGCCCGCTGCATCAAAATGGGTCAGATCAGCGCTCACGATGACTGATCCTTTTCTTGCAGCATTGTCGCGTCATTAAAATTCATAAAGGCATTCGCCTCATCGAAATGAACAGCAATGGCACCCGCTGCGTTGAGCCAGTCGACAATTCTGCCGGGTTCAGCATCCAGAAACTTCGACAATGAAGGCCCCACCGAGGGTTTGAGTAAACAGCAAAGAGGATGCGGGCCATCGGCCGTCGTGGCATAGACCCCTCGAGCGCTCGGCTGATCCGCTAGTGCTTGATGCAATCGCTCAGCGAGGTCCAGCGGGACAGCTGGCGTGTCGCAGGGCAGCACCAAGAGCAAGGGTTGTCGGCAACGTAATAACGCTGACTCAACCCCAGCCAGTGGCCCGAGGTAGCCTGGTCGATCATCCGTCAGCACCACATTACCGGTCTGTTCGTACGCATCGAGATTGCGGTTGGCACTGATGGTGATTCGATGCGGCACGACGCTTTGATGCTTTAAGCGATCCAGGACGTGTTCGATCAAAGGATGTCCCTGCCACATGATCCAACCCTTATCCCGACCCGCCATGCGACTGCCACGGCCACCTGCTAACACCAAGGCTTCGTAGTAAAAAGCCGGTTCGTCGATGGGTTCTAGAGGATTTGGATCTGTCATGTCAGCTTTAGTGGTGGAAGCGAAAGTAGTCAATGTGAATTTGGCGATCGTGGGTTGCTTATGTTCGAGACCAACGGGTGGCAGCGACTGAATCCGTTTCCCGCGCTTCAATCCAGCGCGGCCCTGTGGGTGTCCATTCTTTCTTCCAGAAGGGGGCTTCTGTTTTTAGATAGTCCATCATGAATAGATTGGCTTCATAGGCGTCATGTCGATGCGGGCTGGCTGTGAGTACCATCACGATCTGATCGCCGGGATACATTTTACCGACGCGATGCACAATGCGAGCCGCCTGCAAAGGCCAACGCTGTGACGCTTGGGTCGCAATCTGGCACAGGGCTTTCTCAGTCATGCCAGGATAATGTTCGAGCTCAAGCGCAACGACATCGTCTGCGAGATTCAGATCTCGTACCAAACCAATAAAGCTGACCACTGCACCAATACTTTGATCACCTGCGAGCAAATCTGTGTGTTCTTTCGCCAGATCGAAATCCTCGGCTTGTACGGCGACAGAGATCCTCGTGGATATCAGTTCAAGCACATCGCTCATTTGACTCGTCATCGTGCTGATTCCTTAGCCACCCGTCACGGGTTTGAAAAGTGCAATCTCTGCATTCGCCGGAATGATCGCAGTGATCTCCACCATTTCTTGATTCAAGGCAATCCGAAAGGCCTTGTCACCGCCCAATTGCTCTTGCCAGACCCCGCCGCGCTCACACAGCCAATGAAGGAGGTCGCTCAGCGTCGAGATGTCGTCGGGCAGCTCTAGCTTCTCTTGGCTGCAGCCGAAGAGTTCTCTGAATTGCGCGAAATAAAGCAGCGTGACGGGGCAGGCCATGAGTTAACTCAGTAAGTCTGACAGTGCCAGATAGCGCAGCGTGTCGCCTTTTTGTATTTTAGTGCCGGCGGCAATATCTGCCAGGCCTTCAGCCCAAGCAAGACTGCTCATCACCCCAGAGCCCTGATTGGGATAAAGCTCAAGCACGGTTTTACCTGCGGCATCAATCTTGCGTGCGACTCGCAAAAATTCGCGGCGGCCATCCGGGCGAGGCCAGTCGAAGCCAGCCACCGCCTCAAGATACTTGAGGTCAAAATCTTTCAAACCCATGCGTTTGGATAAAAAAGGCCGTGCCATCAATAAAAACGTCACAAAGGCGCTGACGGGATTGCCCGGTAAACCAATAAAGTCAGCCTTGCCCACTTTGCCGTAAGCCAAGGGCTTGCCTGGTTTCATGGATATCTGCCAGAGATCAAGTTGCCCCAACGCCTGCACAGCACCTTTGATATGATCCTCTTCACCCACTGAAACACCACCACAGGTCATGACGACGTCGTTTTCACCGGCCGCTTTCGTCAAAGCTTCACGAGTGGCGAGGGCTGAGTCTCGCACAATGCCGTAATCACTGACCACGCAACCAAGCTTAGTGAGCAGACTCACGATGGCATAGCGATTACTGTTGTAGATGCCCCCGGGTGCCAGGGGTTGACCCAGTTCGGTCAGCTCGTCGCCGGTCATAAAAACGCCCACTTTCAAGGGCTCATAAACCGCGACGGTTGCAACACCGATCGAGGCAATCATGGCCAGATGCTGGGGCCCAAGTTTGACGCCAGCCGGCAAGATTTCGGATTGAGCCTTAATATCTTCGCCACAAAACCTAACGTTTTGACCTAGTTCAATCCTTTGAGTGAGTTTGACGTCTGTCCCTTCGACGGCTGTGTGCTCTTGGGGCACGACAGCGTTGCAACCTTGCGGGATGGGTGCGCCAGTAAAAATCCGCGCAGCCGTATTCGGTTCGAGCCAAACGCCTGTCTGCCCAGCTGCGATACGTTGAGTCACGGCGAAGCTCTCGGGTAATGACGCGAAATCAGCGACATTGAGTGCGTAACCATCCATCGCTGAATTATCAAAGCCCGGAACGTTGATCGGTGACACGACCGGTTCGGCTAACACACGACCCAACGCATCAAGCAGCTGAACGCTCAGCGTCGGACGGCACTCGGCAGCAGGCTCAAGAGCTTGCTCAAGAAGGTGCAGCCTTGCTGCGTCGAAATCGAGTAATTGGACACGTGGTTTCATAGGCCGATTGTATGCTTTGTTTGGTCTGCATACTCACGCAAGCCGAAGGGGCAAAAACAAACGTTATGTTGAACCGAAACAGCGAAAACTTAGCCGCCAGTCTGCGACATGAATCGGATAATTTTGGTGGGCGCTTCACGAAACTCATGCTTCTCAGGCTTGAGCTCAATGCCTTCCCTCAGGCGTTGAACCAAGTCTTCGTCTGAGCAACCGTCGCGCAACATGGGACGAAGCTCAACTTTCTCTTCCTGCCCCAAGCACATGTATAGCGTGCCAGAGACTGAGAGCCGAACGCGGTTACAGGTTTCGCAGAAATGTTGACTGATCGGCGTAATTAAACCAATCTGCCCACGACCGTCTTGTGTGCGCCAATAGCGTGCTGGCCCACCCCCCATTTCTTTATTAATCTCGGGGATCAAATCGAATTTGTCGCGCAATTGATCCAGGATAGGACCTAAGGGCGTATAACCAGAGCCCAAGCCCGTGCTACCCATGGGCATGGTTTCGATCAGTCGCAGGATGAAACCTCTGTCCATGCAAAACTTCGCCATGGCTTCTACCTCGTGCGCGTTTACACCAGGCATGACCACCATATTGAGTTTGATCGGTGAGAAACCAGCTGCCTGCGCTGCGTCAAGCCCTGCCATGACGTCGTCGATCGAGTCGCGGCCGGTAATTTGTGTGACGCATTCACGATCCAGACTGTCAAGGCTGATATTCAAGCGACGCACGCCAGCGGCACGCAAGGCGGTGGCAAATTCAGGTAGACGCGATCCATTGGTCGAGAGCGATAAATCTGCGATACCTGGCAAAGCGCTTAACCGCGCGGCTAGATCGGGCAAGTTGCGTCTAAGCAGCGGTTCGCCGCCGGTCAAACGGACTCTTGATGTGCCCAGCTTGGCAAAAGCACGGACCACACGTTCGATTTCGTCAAACGTCAACCAGTCTTTTGGCTCTTGGTAGCCCTTGAAGCTTTTCGGTAGGCAATAGGTGCACTTCATATCGCAACGATCTGTTACAGATAGACGCAAGTACTCGATCCGTCGTCCGAAGCGATCGATTAAAGGGGCATTGCCTGCGACTGTGGTTTGAAGTGCCGTGTTTGTCACCATAGACCCTATTGTGCGACTTTTATCGGTTTTTCGCTACTTGGCACGCGTCTTTGTAGGGGTAATCTGAACCAATCCTCCAGTTTGAGGTCATACCTAAGACAAAAACCTAGGGGATTCACTCATACTTGATGTGAAAAAGGGGGCTTGTGAACTGCGGTCACCACCCCCATGTAACGAATTGTTGCGGTATTGTATGTTTAGTTCTTTTTCAGGAGTTTGCGCTATGTTACGTCGTTCAATGATTGGACTGATGTCTGCGTTTGTATTAGCACTATCTTGTGTCATGGGGCAGGCGATTGCCGCAGAACCCAGTATGCAAGAGGTATATCAGGCGGCGCAATCGGGTAATTTCAAAGCCGCCCAGAGCATGATGGATCAGGTGCTCAAAGATCACCCCAACAGTGGAAAGGCACATTTTGTACAGGCCGAGATTTTTGCCAAAGAAGGCAAACTCGATCGCGCCAAGGCCGAATTGGCGACAGCTGAGCAACTCTCGCCCGGCCTGCCGGGTGAGAAGCCCGAGGCCGTGCAAGCTCTGCGCAAGTACCTTGCTTCAGGCGGCGTTGTAGCGAGTGCGAATCAGGTCAAGCAAGTCGTCGTGCAACAGGTCAAACCATCCTTCCCGTGGGGCTGGGTCATCGGTGGCTTGGCGTTGATGGGGGTGTTGTTATATGTTGCTTTCGGCCGCAAACAAGCACCCACCTACGCACCCATGCCGACCAACGGTGCTGGCCCTACACCGACGTTTGGACGCGGTTTTGGTAATCCTGTGCCACCGGCGGGCCCCGCGGGTGGGATGCCAGGCCAACCGATGGGCTATCCACCCGCAGCGCCGCCAGCACCTGCTGCACCTGCTGCCGGGGGACTGGGTTCAGGTCTGATGGGCAGCTTGGCAACCGGTGCCGCCCTTGGCGCTGGGGTTGTCGCTGGCGAGGCGCTGATGCATCGTGTCATGGGTGACGGTCATCACGACAGGGGTTCAAATGATTTCATGTCTCCTGCCTATGCGGCACAGCCTGATCCGTCTTGGGATAACCCTGCGCCCCAGCCCTTTGACATGGGCGGGCAGAACTTCGGGGTAAATGATGCCTCGTCGTGGGATGACGGTGGTGGCAATGACGGTGGTGGCGACGGCAGTAACGACTGGGATTAAGGTGAATCTGTCTATCA
Organism: Jezberella sp.; assembly: GCF_964834465.1. Taxonomy (NCBI): domain Bacteria; kingdom Pseudomonadati; phylum Pseudomonadota; class Betaproteobacteria; order Burkholderiales; family Alcaligenaceae; genus Jezberella; species Jezberella sp. Next base: position 102,254 of record NZ_CBAZRM010000006.1, on the reverse strand, counting down.
GGGCGCTTTGAACATTAATGACGAGTGCTTCGCAGTCCCCGTTACAAGTTGCGGTTGGCTATCTTCAGTCAGGGCGTTTTGCTGACGCTGAAAAAGCCCTGAGGAAAGTGCTGGCCCAACAACCAGATCATTTTGATGTTCAGCACTTGCTTGGTATGGCTTTGCTGCAGCAAGGTAAGGCGACCGAAAGCGTCAGTTTTTTGCTTAAAGCGACTAAGCTAAAGCCTGACGACTTTGGTGCCAACTACAACTTGGGTTGTGCTTTGATTGCTCTCGGTCAACACCACAGGGCCTTGGCGTTTCACCAGAAAGCCATCACGCTCGATCCGCGATCTGTCTGGGCGCAACTCAATTACGGCATCAGTCTGGCTGGATCGGCTCAGCCGCTTGCGGCGATCACACAGTTTGAATATGCGCTCACCCTGGATGAATCATTGCCCGCTGCCTGGGACAACCTCGCCAAGGCTTGCCATGAGGCGGGCAACTTGGATCGGGCGCTGGTTGCTTATCAGAAGGCTGCAGTATTAGACCCGCTCAGAGGTTTGTCGCATTTCAATTTAGGTGTCATTTTCACTGCGTTAAAGCGCTTTGACGACGCGCAAGCTAGCTATCGCCAGGCGCTGAGTCTGCAACCGGATTTCGTTGATGCGGGCATTAACCTTGCCAACCTTTTGTTCGAAGCTAAGCAAATTGAAGCTGCTGTTCATGTCTTAAGCGATCTCTACGCCCGAGTACCCGATGCACCCATGCTGCGCGGATTGCTCTTGCATATGAAAATGCACGGTTGTCACTGGACTGGCATCGAGTCCATGCTCAAACAGATTGATAAAGACGTCAAGAAACATCAACTCACCGTGCAGCCTTTCGCCTATCAAGGATGGGCTGAGTCAGAAGCGATGTTGAAGAAAGCCGCGCAGGTGTATTCAAAAGCCATGCACCCCGGTCAAGTTCGACCAGGTGTTCAGATAAAAGCTAAAGAAAAAATAAATATTGGTTACGTGAGCGGTGAGTTCCGTCATCAAGCAACGGCGCTGTTACATCATGATGAATGGCCGCTGGCCGCTCGGCTTTGAGAATTTGCAACGCATATACGAAAGTGCTGAGGTGATTTTGTCGATCTCGGCAGACACGACAAAAATGATCCTGCTGGCTTACCCCACGCTTGATCCTCGCAAAATCCTTCAAGTGCTACCGAGCGTCGGTGAGGTTTATCTTGATCGCGATCTGGCCGCACCAGTGCGTCGAAAATCCGTGACCTATATGAGTCATCGGCTACCTGATCACGCGGCCAAGGTTTGTTATTTTTTACAACCCTACTTGCCAACCGACTGGGCCCTCGTTGAGATCGGTAAGTTGAAGGCAGACGCTGTCGCCAGGGCGCTGAGCGCCAGTTCAATCTTTATGTCTTTTTGTGATTTGGAGGGCTTCGGGCTACCCCCCCTTGAGGCCGCCTTTTGTGGCAATGTTGTGGTTGGCTATACTGGGCAAGGCGCAAGAGAATATTTTGAAGCACCTCTGTTTGAAGTCATTGAGAGCAGCAATATTCACGCTTTTGTGCTCGCTGTCATTCAAAAGATCGACGAGGTGGACAACGGTTTGCCAAAGCAACCCGCTTTGATTGAGCAAGTCAGACGATTGAGAAGCCAGTATTCAGTGCAAAGACAGAGAGAATGTCTGTCTGTGTTTGCGGATCGGGTTGCAGAGGTGATGCGACATTAAAACTCAGATGTCAAAATCGGAGGCCAGCGAGGATTAACGATATGAACGAAAACGAGATTCATCAGCTGATCGATTGCGTAAAAAGCCACAAGATGTCTCGGCAGCGCTTTCTTCGATGCATGGTTGGGGTAGGTTTGACCGCGCCGATCGCATCCCAGTTGTTGGCGCATGCAGGCGTTGCGCAGGCGGCCTACCAAGCTGATTATCCGCCCACCAAGCGAGGGGGTGGGGGTGCACTGAAAGTCCTGTTCTGGCAAGCCCCGACGCTGCTGAATCCGCATTTCGCCTCGGGTACCAAAGATCAGGAGAGCTCGCGTATTTTCTACGAACCGCTGGCCGCTTTTGATAATGACGGTGGCCTGATTCCTATATTGGCTGAAACTATCCCCAGTGTTGAGAACGGTGGTGTCTCGAAAGACGGCCTTTGGGTCATTTGGTCTTTAAAAAAGGGCGTGACCTGGCACGACGGCAAACCCTTTACGGCAGATGATGTTGTGTTTACCGCCAGCTATGTCTCGAACCCAGAGACGAGTTCGGCTTCGATTGGTTCGTACCGGGGTCGCAAATTTACCAAGATCGATGACCATACGGTTCGGATTGATTTCCCGCAGCCGACGCCGTTCTGGTCCGATCCTTACTGCGGTATTTATGGCTGCATTTTGCCCAAGCATTTGTTTGAAAACTATACCGGCACCAAGTCGCGTGAAGCGCCAACAAACTTTGCACCCGTTGGCACAGGGCCCTACAAGTTTGTTGAGTTCAAACCAGGCGATATGCTCAAAGGGGTGATCAACCAGAATTACCACGAAGCGAATCGCCCGTTCTTTGATAGCATCGAGCTCAAGGGTGGGGGGGATTCGACCTCAGCGGCCCGCGCAGTGTTGCAAACCGGCGAGTTTGATTACGCTTGGGGTCTGCAAGTCGATGACGAAGTGCTCAAACGCCTTGAGCAAGAAGGCAAGGGCGTTGTGAAATTGCGATGGGGTGGTAACGTTGAACTTGTTGTGTTCAATCAAACAGACCCATTCAAAGACGTGGATGGCGAGCGCTCTAGTATTAAAGCGCCACACCCGATTTTGTCTGACCCTAAAGTGCGTGAGGCACTGGCGTTGCTGATTGACAAAGAAAGTATTCAGAAATTCATCTATGGCCGAACCGCTCGCGTGACCGCCAATTTCGAAAACGGCCCGCCACAATTCGTGTCTAAAAATACGAAATCAGAATTCAACATCGAGAAGGCGAAAAAGCTACTCGATGAGGCCGGTTGGGTGCCGGGTGCTAACGGGATTCGAAGCAAAAACGGTCAACCGTTTAAGCTGCTGTTTCAGGCGTCAATCAATGCCCCGCGCCAAAAGTGTCAACAGATCATCAAGCAGGCTTTTCAGAAGGCAGGTATTGACGTTGATCTGAAACAGGTCGCGCCATCGGTCTTCTTCTCGACTGATATCGGCAACGACGACATCTACCTCAAGTTCTATGCCGATATGCAGATGTATACGACGACACAAGTGCAACCTGACCCTGAGCGATTTATGGATCAGTTCGTTTCAACGGAAGTTGCTTGCAAAGCCAACAAATGGCAGGGGCGTAACCTATCGCGCTATGTGAACCCCGAATACGACCGGCTGTACGGTCTTGCGCAGCATGAGCTGGATCCCGTCAAACGTGCGGCGCTATTCATTCAGATGAATGACCTTGTATGCAACGCCCATTGCATCGTGCCGCTCTACCACGGCTCGTCTAACTCAGCCAACCTCAAGTCGTTGAGGACCGCTAAGTCGGGATGGGATAACGAGTTGGCGATTTTGAAGGATTGGTACCGGGTAACCGAGTGAGGGCGTTCTCGGTCTTGATAACCGGTTAGCTAATAATGAAAAAACTCCATTGTTCTCGGGTTCACGGCACTAAGGTAACCCTGTGACTTGGATTTGCCACAACCCGTATCAATAAAAATGTGTGAACCGATGCGTATAGGTTTTGGCACAGGCGTGTGACCGCAAAAGGAGGGAGAGAGACCTGGTGTCTGGTGCGCCGGCAGTTTTTTGGACTGCTTGTTTGCGGTTAGGATGCCACGACCCCAAAGTAGACGCTCGTGCACAGTAATCGTGTATTGCCCTGCGTCGAGTTGCTCATCGTTGCCGAAGAATTCAGCATGAAATACGTTGAAACGATGCTCGTTGCATTTGATGTCGGCCATGTCGTCATTCAAACTACTGCCGTTGGCGAGTTCTTCATTGCTCAGGTGGCCAACAGTGATGACAACAGGTAGCTTGTTGAGTTTCTCTGCGTATCGCCTCAATTGATCACGATCAAGCGATTTGCCCCACATCCCCCCATTTTGATGCCAAAAATCGGGCCCGTGAGCGGGATCTCGGTAGGCATCTACCAGCATATCTTCGTGATTGCCTTTGACCGCGAAGAACCAAGGTTCATCGAGCAGCGTGAGGCACTTGTCTGATTCTGGTCCTCGGTCAATCAAATCACCAACCGAGAACATGCGATCAGTGGATTCGTTGAATTGAATCATCTTAAGCAATTGCTGAAGGCGATCGTATTCACCGTGCAGATCGCCGAGGACGAAGTCACGACCAAGCTGATTATGGGCAAATTTCCTTAGCACCACTTGCTCCTCTTATCCGCCACCGACAAATGTTGAGACAATGGCATCTTGGTTACTGAACGTTGATCCCAATGCCTTAACCCGGTTAGCTATTTGTTATTGAAGAATGACATCCTCAATGTTGTTGTCGTCATGATCCTTTAAGAATTGTCGTTTTATTGATTCGTAGACGATCACAGTGACACCTTAGTCTAGAGGTCTGTGTATTTTTTGCTTGAACAACGTGATTGTTCGGCTGGGTACTTGATGGCATTGAGCGCCAATTTATCGGCGGCTGCTTGGTTGAGATCGATCCCTAAAACTGATGACAGTCGCACCAAATACAACAGTACATCTGCTATTTCTTCTTTAACGCTGTTCGCAGTGCCTGGATGACGCGCTGCCTCCCAAGAGTCGCCTTCACTCATCCATTGAAAGATCTCGGTGAGTTCGCCAACCTCGCCACTTAATGCCATGACTAGATTTTTAGGGGAGTGAAACTGACGCCAATCACGTTCATTCGCAAATGTATCAAGTGCAGACGCCAACTTCTCGGCATCAATTAGCTTCTCATCCTTTCTCTCGGTCATATTGCTGTTGGCTCATTGGGGTAGGGGAGACTAGGTATCGCGAGGTGCGCCATGCGTCAGAAACAATTCGTTGTAATTGTAATAGTTGACTGTAACGCAAAGGGGCTGAAGGTGATGGATCGCTCAAATCGGGGCGTCCAAGGGGTAGGGCCCGCTCATTGCGTTTTGCATAGACGAAAAAAAAGCCCACAGTTGGGGCTCTTGGCGGAAGCGGTGAGATTCGAACTCACGGAGGGCGTGAACCCTCGCCGGTTTTCAAGACCGGTGCCTTAAACCGCTCGGCCACGCTTCCTGCTAAGCCCGTTATCATACCCCATTTGCGGCGGATATGAGGCTACAATGCTAGGTTAGCTGACAAATTTGTCGATAAGATGATCATGACTGTTTCCTCTGCACCTCATTCAAGTGATGCCGCTGGCGTTGGCGCTAAGCCAATTCTAGTCATGGGCAACTGGAAGATGAACGGCAGCTTGGCCTCAAACGCCAAACTGCTGGCCGATCTGCGCGCAGGGTTTGCGGCGCAGGCAACCAAGACCAATATCCAGTTTGCGGTCTGCGTCCCAGCCCCTTACTTGACGCAAACGTCTGAAGCCTTGACGGGCAGTGCCATCACGTATGGTGCCCAAGACGTCAGTGCACACGAGGCTGGGGCTTATACCGGTGAAGTTGCCGCCTATATGCTCAAAGATTTTGCGTGTGATTGGGTGCTGGTTGGTCATTCAGAGCGTCGCTCAATGCACGGTGAAAGTAGTCAGCTCGTCGCAGACAAAGCAAATGCAGCGCTTACTAAGGGCATCACTCCAGTGGTTTGTGTGGGTGAGTCTCTGGCTGAACGCGATGCAGGGCAGGTGCACGAAGTCATTGCACAACAGTTGGCCCCAGTCATTGCGCTGGGGGCCGAGTCGCTCAACAAGATGGTGATCGCTTACGAACCCGTGTGGGCCATTGGTACGGGGCGCACCGCGTCGCCAGAGCAAGCGCAAGAGGTGCATGCCGGGATTCGCAAGGCGCTTCATGCTGCTGGCACCCCCGCGGTCAAAGTTTTGTATGGTGGTAGCGTGAAAGCGAGTAACGCGGCCAGTTTATTTGCAATGCCTGATATCGACGGTGCGTTAGTCGGTGGGGCATCTTTAATTGCTGAAGAATTCTTGCGCATCGGCGCCTGATTCATCAGATTGGTTTTCGGAGTCTTTCAATGTCGTTGATGTTTAATATTTTGTTGGTGATTCAGATCATTGCGTCGCTCACCATTATTTCGCTGGTGTTATTGCAGCAAGGTAAGGGCGCCGATATGGGGTCGTCTTTCGGGGGCGGATCCGCCGGTAGCCTGTTCGGTGCCACTGGAGCAGCAAACTTCTTGTCACGAGCAACCAAGTGGGCAGCCGTTGTCTTTTTCATTACTACGATTGGCTTGGCCTATGTTTCTAATCGCGGCACGAGAGGGCAGGATACAGGCGTGATGCAGAATTTCACGCAAACACCACCATCAAGCACACCAGCAACGCCCGCGACACCGGCCGTGCCATCTTTGCCTGGCGCGTCATCCGTCCCGTCCGCTGCGCCCTCAGTCGCACCCGCAACGGTGCCGATTGTACCTGCGCCAACGATGCCGACCGCACCAGTTTCCAAATAAATTGCCTTGGCGCGCATTGAATGCAATCGATGCGTGCTACAATTTTTGGCTTAGTTTGAATTCGGATGTTCGGTCATCGAACAGCTTGACAGCTCTCAGGTTCAGTCAAGTCGACGTTCAAACAGATCTAAAGATGCAGTGCTCATGCCGACGTGGTGAAATTGGTAGACACGCTATCTTGAGGGGGTAGTGGCGAAAGCTGTGCGAGTTCGAGTCTCGCCGTCGGCACCAGTCTTTAGATCATCAGGCTCTACCCGGCGCTACCCCATCCTCCAGTCGATCGATCCCCTTTGATTGGCCCACCTCCCGACCGGCTGATCTGCATAGCTGTCGCAACAGTTCTGACCCCGTCTGCCTGTGCACCAATAGCGCCACCTTCAATATCCCACCTGCAGTGTCCTAGTGCCTCACGCACTCAGTGGTGCTGTCATACGGGGGCAAATCCAAGCACACTCTCGGCTAAGCATATTTTTATTTTTTAAAAATAGTTGGTTTATAGGCTAATTAGCTGTTGTTTTTTATTTATTTATTCATTTCAAAGTAAAATTTGTAATCTAAATGTCATAAAAAATCGCTGTAATGAACGGTCTTTGCCTCTGGCAAGATGGGTTGAACTACGACAACGTAGTTTTGTGCTTCATTTCAACGATAAAAAATCCTGGTTCGAATTCAATGAAAAAAACGCTTCTCGCCGCCACCTTGTTGGCTGGTTTCTCTACTGTTGCGCTCGCAGAGTCAAACGTGACACTTTATGGCCTTGTTGACGCGGGCTTAAGCTTTACCAATTTTTCGTACACCAACAATGCGGGTGTCAACGCGGGGTCTTCACAATTCGGCGTTCGTAGCGGTGCCGAGCAAAGCAATCGCTGGGGCTTGAAGGGCGAAGAAGACCTGGGTGATGGCAATGCCGTGGTCTTTCGTCTTGAGGCTGGCTATAAATTAGGCAACGGCGCTGCTGCCGATAGCACGCGTACGTTCAACAAACGGTCATACTTTGGATGGCGGAATTCAACCTGGGGCACCGTTAAGTTTGGTCGCCAAACGACAACAACCTATGACTGGATGGGGGAAGTGACTGATCCGTTTCTCATTCATGGCAGCCAAGTATCGTCGACCTCGACCATCGGTTGGGCCGCGAGTACTAACGACAATATGCTGACCTATGAAACCCCTGAGATGAATGGCTTTCAAGGGCGGGTAGGCTATTCGTTTGCTACCGGCAATCAAGCTTATTACCAAACCACGACAGCAAAAGGGGCGACGACGTTCCTGTCTGATACCGGGACGGCCTACAACTTCAATACGCAGAACAATACGACTGCTTTGACGGCGGGTGTTCGCTATTCGAAGGGGCCTCTTTATTTGGTTGCCACCTACGAACAGTACAACCCGAATCAGAATGTGGTCGGTGGGTTGAACAACATCACTGCCTATGTGCTGGGTGGCTATTACGATTTCAATGTCGTCAAAGTGTATGCAGATTTTGCCCAGCAACACAACGGTTTGGCGGGCGGCGGTAGCACTCAGGCACTTGGCGTATCGACCACTGATATTACTGATGCGTCTGCGAGCGGCAATTCGACCTACAACTTGATTTTTGCACCTGGTGTTTCGACCAACAGTTATTTGCTTGGTTTGTCTGCGCCTGTCGGTGCCAACGGGCTGTTCAGAGCGTCGTGGCAGATGGCTCAGCCCAATGGATCCTTCTCTGCCAATTCGACGACTGTATCGTCGGCAAATGAGAATGTGTATAGCTTGGGCTATGACTACAACTTTTCTAAGCGCACCAATCTCTATGCGTTTGCGTCTTATGCAAGCAACTACACCATGGTCAGTGGCTTGAATTCGACACAGTTCACCGTCGGTTTGCGTCACAAATTCTAAAGTTAAATTTAACTTTTTGGTAGTCAGAAGGGAGCTAGGCAGCTAAGCCATTGCTCCCTTTTTTGTGATTGCGTACGATTGCTCAGCGCTTAGGCTAAGATAAGTTTTGCCATTGCCTCATGGGGTAAACCCTGTTGTTTTGACCCCAAATGTTAAAAACTGTTGTTATACGCCAAATAGCTTACAGATTTTCGCACTTTCAAGGTGGGAACTATGGTCATAAAACTGAAACTTTGATGAAATAACACCAGCTTCCGTTGATGGAGTTAGTGGGTGACAAGCAAAAATCAGCTCATCGCCTTAGTTTCTTAAATCATCCGAGATTTGTATATCAAATGAAAAAAACTCTACTCGCTGCCGCCTTACTGGCTGGCTTTGCCGGCGCTGCCTCAGCTCAATCTAGCGTCACGCTCTACGGTATCATCGATGCCGCTTTAAGCTACACCAACTACTCGTATACCAACAACTCTGGCAACAGTGTCGGTGATTCACAGTTCGGTGTTCGTACTCAGTCACAATCCGGCAACCGCTGGGGCTTTAAAGGTGTCGAGGATCTGGGTGGCGGAAATCAAGTTATTTTTAATTTAGAGGCTGGTTTCAACGGTGGTAATGGCCAAGCTGCCGACAGTACACGTGCCTTTAACCGTTTGTCATGGTTCGGTGTGCAGAACGCAAGCTGGGGTAACATCAAATTCGGTCGCCAAAACTCGATCGCTTGGGATTACCAAGGCGTGATTACCGATCCGTTTGCCATTGCAAACAGCCAGGTGTCGTCAAACACCACCTTGACCTGGAACTCAGGCCGCTACGACAACCTGCTGAGCTACGAAACCCCAGTGTTGAGTGGTTTTCAAGCTAAGGTTGGCTATTCGTTCGCTGCAGGCCAGTCGTCTTATTACCAAAACGGCACGAGTTACACAGCTGGCTCAGGCAGCGCTACGTACAATTTCAACACCCAGAACAACATGACGGCCCTCAACGCCGGTATCAAATATAGCAATGGCCCCTTGTACCTGGTTGCGACGTATGACCAGATCAACCCTAATCAGAACATCGTCAGCGGCTTAAATAGCGTGAGCGGCCTGATCATTGGTGGATACTATGACTTCGAAGTCGTTAAAGTCTATGCTAACTATGGCCATCAATCAGGTGGTTTGATTGGCGGTGGTAACCAGCAAATGGTGGGTATCTCGACCAGCGACATCACCGATGCGGCAAGCAATTCGACCGGAAGCGTGATTTTTGCACCGGGCGTCAGCGTGAATTCGTACGACGTGGGTATCTCTGCGCCAATCGGCGCGAACGGCAAAGTACTGGCCCTGTGGCAGTTGTCGCAACCTAACGGCACCCTGAATGGCTTGGCTTCAACCTACGGTGTGGTGTCAACTGCGAATGAGAACGTCTATGGCGTGGGCTACAGCTATAACTTCTCTAAGCGCACCAACATGTACGCTTTCGCCTCTTACGCGAGCAACTATGCGATGGTCAGTGGTTTGAATTCGACGCAGGTGTCGGTCGGTTTACGCCACATTTTCTAAGCAGTTAGCTAGAAAGTCGCTGTTCTAGATGAATGGCCCGACGATCACTGTCGGGCCATTTGTATTTCTGGTGATGAATGCAAGGCTCAAGTCTGTCTTGATAGTTGCATTATTTTTGTCACAATACACGAAGCAAAGCCGTCACTGATCGCGAGTGGTAGTGCTCAAATTGTTGCAATGTCGCAACAGTTTTGGCGTGATTTGGTCGATATATACACGTGTTGATAGCCACGAATGGGAAACTTTGATGAAATAGATACCAACTTCCCTTAGCGGAGTTAGGGGGGCTGCAGACAAACCTGTTTGTTGCTCTTGTCACTCAAATCATCGGAGATTTCTTAAATGAAAAAGACTCTGCTCGCTGCCGCCCTGCTAGCCGGCTTTGCTGGTGCTGCTTCGGCACAATCCAGCGTTACACTGTACGGCATTATTGACGGCGGTCTCAGCTATACAAACTATTCCTACTCCAACGCCACCACTGGTAGCGTCGGTACGTCACAGTTCGGCTGGCGTAATGGTGGCCAGTCAGGCGACCGTTGGGGCATGAAAGGCGTCGAAGATCTCGGCGGCGGTAATCAGGTTATTTTCAACCTCGAACAAGGCTTCAACGTAGGCAATGGTTCAGCAGCTGATGGTACACGTCAGTTCAACCGTTTGTCATGGTTTGGTGTTCAGAACGCTGCTTGGGGTAACGTCAAGTTCGGTCGTCAGAACTCATTGGCATGGGATTACATGGGCGTTGTTACCGATCCATTCCAGATCGCTGGTAGCCAAGCTTCGTCAACCACGACCATCACCTGGAACTCAAGCCGTTACGACAACTTGCTGAGCTATGAGACACCTAACCTGAGCGGTTTCCAGGCTAAAGTGGGTTACTCGTTTGCTGCAGGTCAAGCTTCTGCTTACCAGAACTCGAACGGTACTAGCTACACAACTGGCTCGAGCGCTGCAACGTACAACTTCAATACGCAAAACAACATGACAGCTGTTACAGCTGGCATCAAGTATTCGAATGGTCCTTTGTACCTGACAGCAACGTATGACCAGATCAACCCCAACCAGAACATCGTTGGTGGCTTGAACAGCGTTAACGGTCTGATCGTTGGTGGTTACTACGACTTTAGCGTTGTTAAAGTCTACGCTAACTACAGCCGTCAAACCGGTGGTCTGTTAGCTGGTGGTGCTTCTTCATTGATTGGCTTGTCATCTGCTGACATCACCGATCCATCAGGTGCAACAACAGGTTCAGTGATTTTTGCTCCTGGCGTTCAAGTCAACGGTTACATGCTCGGTCTGTCAGCTCCAGTTGGCGCTAACGGTTCGTTCTTGGCTGAATGGCAGATGGCTCAGCCTAACGGTACATTCTCTTCATTGGCAAATGGCTACGTGTCAACTGCTAACGAAAACGTGTACTCATTGGGTTACACCTACAACTTCTCGAAGCGTACAAACCTGTACACGTTTGCTTCATACGCAAACAACTTCGCGATGGTCAGCGGCTTGAATGCAACTCAAGTGACAGTTGGTCTGCGTCACTTGTTCTAAGCTCACGCTTAGACAAGCAACTAGCTTAGGCTAGTTCGACACGAAAAGAGCCACCTTCGGGTGGCTTTTTTCTTTTAGATGACGAATAAGATAGGTCTTCCGTAGATCTGATTTGTCAGTTTGTGTCGTGTGGTCAACACTTCAAAGAACAAACGTCGATAGACGCTTCGCTGTCATAAAGATCACTAGGTTGAGCCAATAGCATAGCGTTGTTAGAGATTGCTACTTTTGCTTCAACCACCCAACTCATCGGAGAGTTCTTAAATGAAAAAGACCCTGTTAGCAACGGCATTGCTTGTCGGTTTTGCCAGTGTTGCCTCAGCCCAATCCAGCGTTACCCTCTACGGCGTTGTCGATGCTGCGTTAGCCTATACAAATTATTCTTATTCCAACAGCACGACTGGCAGCGTTGGCACGTCGCAATTCGGCGCGCGCAATGGTCAGCAATCTGGTTCGCGCTGGGGCATGAAGGGTGTTGAAGATCTCGGCGGTGGCAATCAAGCCATTTTCCAGCTCGAGCAAGGCTTTAATCCCGGTAACGGCTCAGCTTCTGATTCTGCACGCCAATTTAATCGCCAGTCATGGTTCGGCGTTCAAGGTGCTTCTTGGGGGGCGGTTAAGTTCGGTCGTCAAAACTCGGTCTCTTATGACTACATGGGTTTGAAAGCTGATCCCTTCGAGATCGCTAACGCTTTGACCGGTTCGACAACGGCTTTCACCTGGAACTCAAATCGCTATGACAATTTGCTGAGCTATGAAACGCCAGTGCTGAGTGGTTTCCAGGCCAAAGTGGGCTACTCGTTCGCTGCCGGTAATGCCTCTTATTATCAAACGTCGACGGCGACAGGTGCCACGAGTTACACCGCAGGTTCGGCTGCTGCCACGTATAACTTTAATACGCAAAACAACCTGACCGGTTTCACGGCTGGTCTGAAGTATGCTAATGGCCCCTTGTACCTTGTCGCAACCTACGAGCAACTCAATCCTAACCAAAATATCGTTGGTGGCCTGAGCAACGTTAATGCCTTCATCCTTGGTGGTACCTACGATTTTGGCGTGGTCAAGGTTTATGCTGACTACGGTCGCCAATACAATGGCTTGTTGGCTGGTGGCAATCAGCAAATGCAGGGGATTACGACCTCTGATATCACCGATCCTTCTGCGGCTACGACGGGTAACGTCGTTTTTGCACCGGGCGTCGCAGTCAATGCCTTCTTGCTGGGCTTGTCGGCACCCATCGGCACCAATGGCAATTTCCTGGCTTCGTGGCAAATGGCTAACCCCAACAGTGCCTTCTCGCAAAACGCAGTGTACGTGTCGCAGTCTAACCAGAGCACTTACTCACTGGGCTATACGTATAACTTCTCTAAGCGCACAAACTTGTACGCTTTTGGTTCGTACACCAGCAACTACGCCATGGTTAGTGGTTTGAACGCGACTCAGGTTGAAGTGGGTCTACGTCACACATTCTAAGCATTACCTCAAGGGATTAGCCCAACTGGGCTAGTCACGCTTGGGTTTAACGGGTCACCCACTGTGGTGACCTGTTTTTTTATCGGACATCAGTAATTCCCCTTATCTAAATGCTAGAATTCGTAGGCGCAATTCTGACAGCATGAGTTTTGTTAAGATTGCGAGGTTTTGTGAGCTACAAATGTCATCAACCAATGGATGATCTGGATGAATTTGCAAGAGTATTTTCCTGTTTTGCTCTTTATCATTGTAGGCAGCCTGATTGGCTTTGCTTTGATTGCTGCGGGTTCATTGATCGGCCCCAATAGGCCTGATGCACAAAAGCTATCCGCCTACGAGTGCGGGTTCGAAGCTTTCGGCGATGCCCGAATGAAATTCGACATTCGTTACTACTTGGTTGCTATCCTTTTCATCTTGTTCGATCTCGAGATCGCTTTCCTGTTCCCTTGGGCGAACGCAAGCGGTTCGGTTGGCATGGTTGGCTTTGTCACAGTAATGATTTTTCTCGCTATCCTCACCGTGGGCTTTGTCTACGAGTGGAAAAAAGGCGCGTTGGATTGGGAATAATCCCCACACGGTCAGAGAGCAAATATGGCAATTGACGGTATCTTGAAACAAGGCTTTGTCACCACCAGTGCTGACAAGGTCATCAACTGGGCCAAGACGGGCTCGATGTGGCCCATGACGTTTGGCTTGGCCTGCTGTGCGGTCGAGATGATGCACGCAGGGGCCGCCCGCTACGATTTGGATCAGTGGGGCATGGTGTTTCGGCCAAGCCCACGTCAATCCGATTTGATGATTGTGGCAGGCACGCTTTGTAACAAAATGGCGCCAGCCTTGCGCAAAGTTTACGACCAGATGCCTGAGCCACGTTGGGTGTTATCCATGGGCTCCTGTGCAAACGGCGGCGGCTATTACCACTACTCTTACTCTGTCGTTCGAGGTTGTGATCGTGTGGTGCCGGTCGACGTGTATGTCCCCGGTTGCCCTCCTACAGCAGAGGCTCTTGTTTACGGTCTTTTGCAGATGCAAAACAAGATCCGTAGAACCAACACCATTGCTCGCGCTTAGTTAAACAGAACAGGCTTGAAATATGTCCAGGTTAGAAACCTTGCAACAACGGGTGGCAACTGTCTTAGGGCCACAAGTAACAGTCAGTGTGGCGTTGGATGAAGTGACGATTGTTGTGCCTGCTGATCGTTGGGAAGACACATGTTTGAAACTGCGTGATGATCCGTCGCTGCGTTTTGAATCTTGCATAGACCTCTGCGGCGTCGACTACTCGACCTACGGCGTTGGTCGTGTTGGGGAAGCCGCTCAGGCGGAAATCAAACCCGAGGCGCGTTTTGCCGTGGTGGCGCATTTGTTGTCCATCACCAACAACTGGCGGCTGCGGGTTCGCACCTTTGCAAGCAGCGATGAATTCCCGGTGCTTGATTCTTTAGTTCGTGTCTGGCCCAGTGTGAACTGGTTTGAACGCGAGGCGTTCGACCTGTTCGGGATTGTGTTTGAAGGGCACCCAGATCTGCGTCGTATTTTGACCGACTATGGCTTTATCGGCCATCCTTTCCGCAAAGACTTTCCCGTGTACGGCAATGTTGAAATGCGCTATGACCCCGAAGCAGGTCGCGTCATTTATCAACCTGTTTCGATTGAGCCTCGTGAGAATATCCCTCGCGTCATTCGCGAGGATGGTTATGGGGTAGGGCGCTAATCATGGCTGATATTAAAAACTACACGCTTAACTTTGGGCCTCAGCATCCTGCTGCCCACGGGGTCTTGCGACTCGTGCTCGAGCTTGACGGCGAGGTCATTCAGCGGGCCGATCCGCATATCGGGTTACTGCACCGAGGCACCGAAAAGCTGGCTGAGCATCGCACGTTTCTGCAGGCCTTGCCCTACATGGATAGACTCGATTACGTCTCGATGATGTGTAACGAGCATGCCTACGTGATGGCGATCGAGAAGTTGATGGGCGTCACCCCTCCTTTGCGCGCACAGTATATCCGCGTGATGTTCGATGAAATCACCCGTCTGCTGAATCATTTGATGTGGCTCGGGGCTCATGGGCTCGATGTCGGCGCCATGGCAGTCTTTCTTTACGCGTTCCGTGAGCGCGAAGATTTGATGGATTGCTATGAAGCGGTATCAGGGGCGAGGATGCATGCCGCCTACTACCGTCCGGGCGGGGTTTACCGCGATTTGCCCGATGCGATGCCGCAATATGGCAAAAGCAGCGAGTACCGCGCGCCCAAAGAATTGAAGGCCATGAACGAAGCTCGTTCTGGGTCTTTGCTTGATTTCATTGAAGACTTCACGAATCGCTTCCCCGGCTGTGTGGATGAATACGAAACTTTATTGACCGACAATCGTATCTGGAAGCAACGTCTCGTGGGCATCGGTGTCGTTAGCCCCGAACGTGCGATGGCCTTGGGTTTTACTGGCCCGATGTTGCGTGGCTCGGGCGTCGCCTGGGATTTACGCAAAATGCAGCCCTACGAAGTCTATGACCGTTTGGATTTCGATATCCCCGTGGGTACTAACGGTGACTCTTATGACCGTTATCTCGTTCGGATCGGCGAGATGCGCGAAAGTAACCGCATCATCAGCCAGTGTGTCCAGTGGTTGCGTAACAACCCTGGTCCTGTGATGTCGGATAACCACAAGGTCTCTCCCCCGCATCGCACGGGCATGAAGACCAACATGGAAGAATTGATTCACCACTTCAAGTTGTTTACGGAAGGGTTCAGTGTCCCCGCGGGCGAGGCCTACGTGTCAATTGAACACCCCAAGGGCGAGTTCGGTATTTACATGGTTTCTGATGGCGCCAACAAACCCTATCGTTTGAAGATCCGGGCGCCCGGTTTCCCGCATCTTCAAGCGCTGGATGAAATGGCTAACGGACACATGATTGCGGATGCTGTGACCATCATTGGTACTCAGGATATTGTTTTTGGTGAGATTGATCGCTAAAGCGGTCAAGAGATCTATAACGGATTTAAATGATGCTGCTATCTGAACAGGCTTACCAACAAATCGATCGCGAAGTCGCCAAGTACCCCGCTGATCAAAAACAGTCGGCCATCATGGCATCGCTGACGATTGCGCAGAGCGAGAAAGGTTGGGTATCGCCCGAAGTGATTGAAGATGTTGCGAACTATCTCGGCCAACCAGCGATTCTGGTGCAAGAGAATGCGACGTTTTACAACATGTTCGATGTGCGTCCCGTTGGGAAATTCAAAATATCAGTGTGCACCAACTTGCCCTGTGCCTTGCGCGATGGCGAGAAAACGGTTGAGTATCTCAAACAGAAGTTGGGGATAGGCTTGAAAGAGACAACCGCTGATGGTGTCTTCACGCTCATCGAAGGTGAATGCATGGGCGCCTGCGGTGATTCGCCTGTGCTGTTGGTCAACAACAAGCATATGTGCGTGCGGATGTCTGCCGAAAAGATCGATGCCATGATCGCCGACCTGGCAAGCACTGGGGGTGCAGCATGAATACCGCAGCCGTGTTAGAAAAGTATTCTCAAGGGCTTGACGCAGCCCCAGGCAATGATTTGCCAGCCTCAATGGCCTTGCATGATCGGCACATCACACCGCAAATCATGGCGGGGCTCGATGGTCAAAACTGGCGCCTGGCCGATTACGTCAAACGAGGTGGCTACGAAGCGCTGCGCAAGATTCTGACATCGGGGATGACGCAAGAAGAAGTCATTGCCGAGGTCAAGGCCTCTGGATTGCGCGGGCGTGGCGGTGCGGGCTTCCCCACTGGCTTGAAATGGAGTTTCATGCCCCGGACGTTTCCTGGTCAAAAGTATTTGGTCTGTAATTCAGACGAGGGTGAGCCTGGTACGTTTAAAGATCGTGACATTTTGCGATTAAACCCGCACATTGTCATCGAAGGGATGGCGATTGCTGCCTTCGCGATGGGCATTGATGTTGGCTACAACTACATTCACGGTGAAATCTTCGAAGTCTATTCACGGTTTGAAGAGGCACTCGAAGAAGCGCGTCAGGCTGGCTTTCTCGGTGACAAGATCTTAGGCTCTGCGTTCAACTTTCAATTGCATGCGTTTCATGGCTACGGCGCCTATATCTGTGGCGAAGAAACCGCGTTACTTGAGTCGCTTGAAGGCAAGAAGGGTCAGCCACGGTTTAAGCCGCCTTTCCCCGCCAGCTTCGGTTTGTACGGCAAGCCCACCACCATCAACAACACTGAAACCTTTGCTGCGGTGCCTTGGATTATCCGCAACGGTGGGGCAGCCTACCTCGAAGTTGGCAAGCCCAACAACGGTGGTACCAAGCTCTTCTCGATTACCGGTGATGTAGAGCGGCCAGGTAATTATGAAATCCCACTCGGTACCCCATTCTCAACGCTGCTAGAACTCGCAGGCGGGATGCGCAATGGCGCCAAGTTAAAAGCGGTGATCCCAGGCGGATCCAGTGCCCCAGTATTGCCTGCTCACATCATGATGGACACCACCATGGATTATGACGCGATTGCCAAGGCCGGTTCGATGCTCGGCTCTGGCGCCGTCATCGTCATGGACGAGAGTCGCTGTATGGTCAAGTCACTGTTGCGTTTGTCTTACTTCTACCATGAAGAAAGCTGCGGCCAGTGCACCCCTTGTCGCGAAGGGACAGGTTGGTTGTATCGCATGGTGAACCGGATCGAACATGGCCAGGGCAGAGCGGATGATCTAGAGATGCTGGATTCAGTGGCGCTCAACATCATGGGGCGTACCATCTGCGCGCTGGGCGACGCAGCTGCCATGCCCGTTCGAGGATTTATCAAGCATTTCCGTGACGAATTTGCACACCACATCG
Source organism: Jezberella sp. (assembly GCF_964834465.1). Taxonomy (NCBI): domain Bacteria; kingdom Pseudomonadati; phylum Pseudomonadota; class Betaproteobacteria; order Burkholderiales; family Alcaligenaceae; genus Jezberella; species Jezberella sp. Next base: position 84,444 of record NZ_CBAZRM010000006.1, on the reverse strand, counting down.
AGCACAAGCGATGTGTGGTGGCTCCCTACATTTAAGGTCTGGACAAGTTATGGTTGAGTTAACCATCGACGGCAAGAAAGTCGAAGTGCAAGAAGGCAGCATGGTGATGCACGCTGCCCACAAGCTTGGCGTCTACGTGCCGCATTTCTGTTACCACAAGAAACTGTCCATTGCAGCCAATTGCCGCATGTGTCTGGTTGAAGTCGAGAAAGCGCCTAAAGCCATGCCTGCCTGTGCCACGCCTGCAACGAATGGCATGGTGGTTCACACCAGTTCTGAGCGCGCGGTCGCGGCACAGAAAAGCGTCATGGAGTTCTTGCTGATTAACCATCCGCTGGATTGCCCGATTTGCGATCAGGGCGGCGAGTGTCAATTACAAGATTTGGCTGTCGGTTATGGTTCATCTTCGTCGCGCTATGCCGAAGAGAAACGGGTGGTGTTTCACAAAAGCCTCGGGCCGCTGGTTTCGGCCGAAGAGATGTCACGCTGTATCCACTGCACGCGCTGTGTGCGTTTTGGTCAAGAGATCGCCGGCGTGATGGAGCTCGGCATGATCGGTCGTGGAGAGCATTCTGAGATCACCACGTTCGTCGGCCAAGCGGTTGAGTCCGAGTTGTCGGGCAATATGATTGATGTTTGTCCCGTTGGTGCTTTAACGTCTAAACCATTCCGCTATCACGCCCGCACCTGGGAGCTTGCCCGTCGCCGCTCTGTTTCTCCGCATGACAGCGTTGGCTCGAATCTTGTGATTCAGGTCAAAGACGATCAGGTCATGCGTGTGGTGCCCTTTGAAAACGAAGAGATCAACGAGTGCTGGATCAGTGACCGCGATCGTTTCTCGTATGAAGGGCTGAATTCTGTCGATCGTCTGCAGATGCCCATGATTAAAGGTCGTGACGGCCAGTGGCGTGAATCGTCTTGGGCAGATGCCCTGCAAGCAGTCGTACAAGGTTTAGAGACGGTCAAACAAGAGTCTGGTGCGACACAGATTGGTGCCGTAGCCGCTGAATACTCAACCCTGGAAGAGTTGTCACTGTTGTCCCGTGTCGTCCGCGGTTTGGGCTCAGACAACATTGATTTCCGCTTACGTCAGACCGATGCTGCGTTTGACTCGGCGCTCACTGGCGTGCCCTGGCTGGGGATGCCTATCGCCGATTTGGGCGCGCGTGATCGTGTGTTGGTCGTCGGCTCTTTCTTGCGTAAAGATCACCCCCTGTTCGCCCAACGCTTGCGTCAAGCAGCCAAGCAAGGTGCTCAGGTGTCGACGATTGATGTTGCCGGTGACGATGCGTTGATCAAATTGGCCGCGCGTGCCTTGGTGCGACCTGATGCCATCGCTAATACCTTGGCTGAAGTCGCAGTTGCGTTATCGGGTCTGAAAGCAGTAGCAGTGCCTGACGCGCTGTCTGGCGTGAAGCCTAGTGAACAAGCGCTTGCGATCGCTCAAAGCTTGGCCAGTGGTGAAACGACCGCCGTGTTGCTGGGGAGCGTCGCGGTGAATTCACCCCAAGCCTCGCTGATTGCAGCCAATGCACAGCTCGTCGCCCAACTCTCGGGTGGCACCTTAGGCTTCTTGACAGCGGGTGCGAATACCGTCGGCGGCTACTTGGCCGGCGCTATACCCAAGCAGAGTGGTAAAACCGCGGCCGCCATGTTTGACGAGCCGTTGAAAGCCTATGTGGTCATGCATGCTGAGCCAAGTCTGGATGCCGACAACGGCCAGCAGGCCTTGGCAGCCTTGCACGCAGCTCAGTTTGTAGTTGCTTTAACGCCGTTTGCCTCAGCCGCCCGTGAGTGGGCGCACGTGATGTTGCCGATTGCTCCTTTTACTGAGACATCGGGCACTTATGTCAATGCCCAAGGCACTGCGCAAAGCTTTAAAGGCACGGTTGCCCCACTCGGCCAAACGCGGCCAGGCTGGAAGGTGCTTCGCGTACTCGGTAACCTGCTGAAGTTGAGCGGGTTTGATGAAGAGTCGTCAGAGTCGGTTCGCGACGCGGTGCTCTCAGGGGGCGTTGAAGCTCGACTGTCCAATCAGATAGACGCCAAGATTGGCGTGAGCGCCTCTGGTGCTGGGTTACAACGTGTCGCTGATCTGCCAATCTTCCGTAGCGATGCCATGGTTCGCCGGGCGACAGCGTTGCAACTCTCTGCAGCCTCACAAGCACCTGTTGCTCGCTTGCACCCAGACACCGTGACTGCCTTAAGCCTTGATGTGTCGTCGATGGTGCGCGTCAAATCGGCGACCGGTCAGATCATGATCGCAGCCCAAACTGACAGAAAAGTGACGCCCGGTACCATCAGGTTATCGGCTGGATTTGATGAGACGATGGCCCTCGGTGGCGCATTTACAGAAATTAGCGTGGAGCGTGCCTGATGAAGGATTTGCTCAATATGGTTGAATCTTACGGTGCAGCCTTGCTCGGCCCGACCGTCTGGTATGTGCTGTGGATTCTGATCAAAATCATCGTTATTGCTTTGCCTGTCATTATTTGCGTGGCCTACCTGACCTACTGGGAGCGCAAGATGATCGGTTTTATGCACGTGCGTCGCGGCCCTAACCGGGTTGGGTTCAGAGGGTTGCTGCAGCCCTTTGCTGACGTGTTCAAGTTGCTCACCAAAGAAGTTATTGTGCCTAGCCAGGCCAACAAAATATTGTTCATTTTGGCGCCTGTGGTTACCTTGATGCCAGCACTCGCGGTTTGGGCTGTCGTACCCTTTGGCCCGGAGGTTGTGCTGGCTAACGTCAACGCGGGTTTGCTCTACGTGGCAGCACTCAGTTCGGTGGGCGTCTACGGGGTGATCGTGGCAGGCTGGGCATCCAACTCAAAGTATGCGTTTCTGGCGTCGATGCGTGCCTCGGCGCAGATGCTGTCTTATGAGTTGGCGATGAGCTTCGTGTTGGTGACCGTGTTGCTGGTCTCGGGCAGTATGAATATGTCTGCCATCGTGAACGGCCAGTCGCGCGGTATGTTCGCCAGTATGGGCTTGACTTTCCTGTCCTGGAACTGGTTGCCCTTGCTACCTCTGTTTGTGATCTACGTGATCTCAATCGTTGCTGAGACCAATCGGCATCCTTTTGACGTGGTCGAGGGCGAGTCTGAGATTGTGGCGGGCCATATGGTTGAGTACTCAGGCATGGCGTTTGCGCTGTTCTTCCTGGGCGAGTATGCCAACATGATTTTCTTGTCTGCGATGGCATCGATCATGTTCTTGGGCGGCTGGACCTCGCCCATTGATATTGTGCCGCTGAGCTGGATCCCCGGCTGGATCTGGCTTGCGCTCAAGACTTTCGTGGTGGTGTCTTTGTTTATCTGGTTCCGCGCCTCTTTCCCGAGGTATCGCTACGATCAGATTATGCGTTTGGGCTGGAAGATTTTCATCCCGTTAACCGGTGTTTGGTTAGTGGTGGTAGCGATCTGGATGCAGACCCCTTGGAACATCTGGAAATGAACGCGACAAAACGGCAAAAAGGCAAGTAATGGAAGCGATCAAAGATTTTTTCGGCAGTCTGCTGCTTATCGAGTTGCTCAAAGGCATGAAGCTGACGGGCAAGTATTTCTTCAAACGCAAGATCACCTTGCGCTATCCACAAGAGAAGACGCCTATGTCGCCGCGGTTTCGCGGCTTGCATGCGTTACGTCGCTATCCCAATGGGGAAGAGCGCTGCATCGCTTGCAAACTCTGCGAAGCTGTTTGCCCAGCCATGGCGATTACCATCGAATCCCACGTGCGTGAAGATGGTTCGCGCCGTACCTCACGCTATGACATTGACCTGACCAAGTGCATTTTCTGTGGTTTCTGTGAAGAAAGTTGTCCGGTGGATTCAATCGTCGAGACACACATCCACGAATATCATGGCGAACAGCGGGGAGATCTTTACTTCACGAAGGACATGCTTCTGGCCGTCGGTGACCGCTATGAAGATGAAATCGCAAAAAACCGTGCAGCTGATGCGCCTTATCGCTGATCATCAGGGCTTGAAAATATGACACTCGATACTATCCTGTTCTTCCTCTTCTCAGCGGTGTTGGTCTACGCGGGTCTGAGAGTGATTACCGCCTCTGGGCCAGTCATTGCTGTGCTGCACTTGATTCTCGCGTTTGCCAACGCTTCCATGATCTGGATTTTGTTAGGTGCTGAATTTCTGGGATTGTTGCTTGTGTTGGTGTATGTCGGCGCGGTGATGGTCTTGTTCATGTTCGTGGTCATGATGCTTGACGTCAAAATGGAAGCGTTACGCCAAGGCCTAAAGACTTATCTGCCCCTTGGTTTGGCGATTGGTGCCATTCTGGTGGTCGAAATGTCGCTGGTGCTGACGACAAGCTTTAAAGATGTCGGCCCAGCCGCTGACATGGGGGCTGACTACAACAACGCAAAGACGCTTGGCACGGTCATGTATACCGAATACCCATTTGCGGTTGAAGTAGGCGCTGTTATTTTGCTGGTGGGTATGATTGCCGCCATTTCACTGACACTGCGCCATCGTCGCGACGTCAAATATAACGATCCTGCTGCGGCCATCCGGGTTCGTGCAAAAGATAGGGTCCGCTTGGTCGATATGCCAAGCCAGGCAGCGATTGGTGCGAATCCTACGCCCGCTGTCACAGAGGATTCGCCTTCAGGAGACAAAGCATGATGACCTTGACCTTGAACCATTTTCTCGTCCTGGGTTCAGTGATGTTCGCGATTGGGGTGTTCGGCATCTTCTTGAATCGCCGAAACCTGATTGTGCTGCTGATGTCCATCGAATTGATGTTGCTCGCGGTGAACATGAATTTTGTCTCGTTTTCTACCTGGTACGGCGATTCCATCGGTCAGGTGTTTGTCTTCTTTATCCTTACCGTCGCAGCTGCAGAGGCCGCTATCGGTTTGGCCATTCTGGTGCTGTTGTTCCGCAATCTGAACACCATCAATGTCGATGAACTTGACCGCCTCAAAGGCTGACCGGACGAATATAAGATATGTCTAGCGTACCTTCGATTTATTTGATTATTGCCCTGGCTCCGCTGTTAGGGGCATTGTTGACTGGCCTGTTCGGGACCGGTTTTATGGGCAGCCAGGTGGGCCGTCGGGCAGCCCACGTCATCACCATTGCGTTAGTCGCGGTCTCTGCGATTGGTTCAGTCATGGTGCTGCTTGATGTCATTCATGGGGCTCGGTTTGATGGCACGGTCTATACCTGGGCCATGTTGGACAACATCAAGTTTGAAGTTGGTTTCTTGATTGACCCGCTCAGCGCACTGATGATGGTGGTCGTCACCTCCGTTTCCTTGATGGTGCACTTGTACACCATCGGGTATATGGCAGAAGACCCAGGCTATCAGCGTTTCTTCGCCTACATCTCGTTGTTTACCTTCGCAATGCTGATGCTGGTCATGTCGAATAACATGGTGCAACTGTTCTTTGGCTGGGAGGCGGTGGGCTTGGTGTCTTACCTGCTGATCGGTTTTTGGTATACCAAGCCGACGGCAATTTTCGCCAACATGAAAGCCTTCCTGATCAACCGCGTGGGTGATTTCGGCTTCATTCTTGGCATCGGTTTGTTGTTTGCATATGCCGGTTCGATGCACTATGGTGAGATTTTCAAACAGGCAGATCATTTGGCCACGTTGAAGTTGCCTGGCTCAGATTGGTTGCTTATTACCGTTGCTTGTATTTGCCTCTTCATTGGGGCAATGGGTAAGTCGGCTCAAGTGCCTTTGCACGCTTGGTTGCCAGATTCGATGGAAGGCCCAACCCCGATTTCTGCACTGATCCATGCCGCAACCATGGTGACCGCGGGTATCTTTATGGTCGCTCGTTTCTCACCCCTCTTTGAACTCTCCGATACCGCGTTGTCCTTCGTTATCGTGATCGGGTCTATTGGTGCGTTGTTTCTAGGCATCCTGGGTATTGTGCAAAATGACATTAAGAAGGTGGTAGCGTATTCAACGCTTTCTCAACTCGGTTATATGACGGTTGCGCTCGGGGCGTCGGCTTATCCGGTGGCGATCTTCCACCTCATGACACACGCCGCCTTCAAAGCGTTGCTGTTCCTTGGGGCTGGTTCGGTGATCATGGGTATGCACCACGATCAGGATATTCGCAACATGGGTGGCTTGCGCAAATATATGCCGATCACCTGGATCACTTTCTTGATCGGGACGCTGGCACTGGTGGGCACGCCGTTCTTTGCCGGTTTTTACTCGAAGGATCACATCATCGAAGCGGCAGCCGCGGCGAATGTGTGGGGTTCATCCTTTGCGTATTACGCAACGTTGAGTGGCGTGTTCATCACCTCTTTGTATTCGTTTCGTGTTTACTTCTTGGTGTTTCACGGCAAAGAGCGGTTTGACACCCACGCTGATCATAGCCATGACAACCACGATCACGGTGATCATGCTGACCACGGGCACGATGACCACGGGCACCATGGTGGCGTGCCACACGAGTCACCGTGGGTGGTCACGGTGCCGCTGATCGCCCTGGCCATCCCTTCGCTGATTTTGGGCGCACTGGCCATCGATCCATTGCTGTTCGGTACCTACTTCAACGACGCTATCACGGTCTTGCATCAGCACCCCGCCATGCATGAGTTGGCGCACGAATGGCACGGCTTCGTTGAGGCGGCCTTACACGGTTTTATCAGTGTGCCGTTTCTACTGTTGACGGCTGGTTTTGTGGTGGCTTGGTATTGCTACTTGATTAACCCAAAAGTCCCTGCTGCGATCGAGAAACATCTGTCTGGGCTCAATACGGTGTTAAACAACAAGTATTACTTTGACTGGTTCAATGAGCAGGTGGTGGCACGCGGCGCACGTCTGCTTGGCACCGGCTTATGGAAAGGTGGTGATAAAGCGATCATTGACGGGGTTTTTGTCAACGGTTTGGCTCGCTTGGTGGGTGCCATTGCCGCTGTCGTCCGTCGTGGGCAATCTGGCTATATCTATCACTACGCATTCGCGATGATCGTGGGCCTCATGGCCATGATCAGCTTCTTTGTCCTGTTTAATAAATGATGGCAAGCGAGATGGCTTCTAACTTTACCCCTTGGCTCACGCTTGCGATATTTGTTCCTATCGCATTTGGTTTAATTATTCTGGCAATCGGCAACGACCAGCGAGCACCCCTTGTCAGGGTGCTGGCGCTGGTCGCGGCGGTGGTGAGCTTTTTAATCACCCTTCCTCTCTACCTCAATTTCGACCAAACCTCAGCTGCCATGCAGTTTGTGGAATTTAGAAACTGGATTCCGTCTTTCGGGGTGTTCTATCATCTTGGTATTGATGGGCTGTCATTGTGGTTTGTGCTATTGACCTCGTTCATCACGATCATCGTGGTGTTAGCTGGCTGGCAAGCGATCACGAGCCGCGTGGCTCAGTACATGGCATGTTTTCTGATTTTGTCGGGTTTGATGGTCGGCGTCTTTGTCGCCCTGGACGGCATGTTGTTTTATGTGTTTTTCGAAGCAACGTTGATCCCGATGTACATCATCGTAGGGGTGTGGGGCGGCGAAAATCGCGTATACGCGGCGTTCAAATTCTTTTTGTACACCCTCCTCGGTTCGCTCTTGACGTTAATCGCCTTGATTTATCTCTGGAGTCGTGCAGACGGCTCGTTTGATATTTTGACGTGGCATAAACTGCCTCTGACGATGACTGAACAGACGATGATTTTCTTCGCCTTCATGTCGGCGTTTGCGGTCAAAATGCCGATGTGGCCTGTGCACACGTGGTTGCCTGACACGCACGTGGAAGCACCAACCGGTGGCTCGATTGTGCTGGCTGCGATCATGTTGAAACTCGGCGCTTACGGTTTCATCCGGTTATCCCTACCCATTGCGCCGGATGCTTCACTGGCGTTGGCCCCCTTCATGATCACGCTGTCATTGATTGCCGTGATCTACATCGGCTTGGTGGCTATCGTTCAGGACGACATGAAAAAGCTGGTGGCCTATTCGTCGGTCGCCCATATGGGGTTTGTGACACTGGGCTTGTTTCTGTTTAACACCGCTGGTCTAGAGGGTGCGATCGTTCAAATGATTTCGCACGGTTTTGTGTCTGGGGCCGTGTTTTATTGCATCGGTGTCTTGTACGACCGGATGCATACGCATGAAATCGACAAGTTCGGTGGTGTGATGAATACCATGCCGAAGTTTGCGACCTTCTTTGTACTGTTCAGTATGGCGAACGCGGGTTTGCCTGCGACCAGCGGGTTTGTGGGTGAGTTCATGGTCATCATGGGGGCCGTCAAATCCAACTTCTGGGTTGGGTTGCTGGCGGCGACCGCGCTGATCTTGGGTGCTTCCTATACCCTGTGGATGGCAAAGCGAGTCGTCTTTGGTGAAATCGCTAACGATCACGTTCGTGCGCTCAAAGACGTTTCGAGCCGAGAGTTTTTCATCCTCGGGGTGATGGCCATCGCGGTGCTTTTCATGGGTCTCTACCCCAAGCCCTTTACTGACGTTATGCACGTATCAGTTCAGGCCCTGCTGCAACACGTTTCAATTTCTAAACTGTAAGCCTCGCCATGATGCAATCCCAATTCGACTTTGCTTTGGCCGCGCCAGAGATTTTCCTACTCGTGATGGGTATGGTCATTCTCGTTCTGGATGCGTTAAGTAATGATCCCAGACGCACCTTGGCTTATAGCCTGTCACTGCTGACGCTGGTCGGTCTGGCCCTGCTCACTGGTCTTCAGGCCACCAACGGTATTGAGGGGGCAAGCTTCTCTGGTTTATTCGTCGTTGACCAGCTCGCCACCGTGTTAAAGATAGCCTCTTACGCAGCCGTATTTGCAACCCTTGTTTATAGCCGCGAGTATCTGCAGAGCCGAGATATGTTGCGCGGGGGCGAGTACTATGTATTGGTGCTATTTGCACTGCTCGGTCAAATGATCATGATCTCGGGCAATAGTTTCCTGAGCATCTACCTTGGGCTCGAGTTGATGTCGTTGTCGCTATACGCCCTGATTGCTTTACGTCGAGATCACGAGGTGTCAACAGAAGCCGCCATGAAGTATTTCGTACTCGGGGCACTCGCGTCGGGATTCATGTTGTATGGTATGTCGATGATCTACGGCGCGACGGGTTCGATCGATATCTCTGATATTGGTGATGCCATCATGTCGGGGCAGCCAAAACAGTATCCGCTCGTGTTTGGTTTGGTCTTCTTGGTTGCTGGTTTGGCGTTCAAGCTCGGTGCTGTCCCCTTCCATATGTGGGTACCCGACGTTTATCAAGGTGCACCGACAGCGGTGACTCTGGTCGTGGCTGGCGCCCCCAAATTGGCGGCGCTCGCGATCTTGTTGCGGATGTTGGCTGACGGCTTGATCTCTATGCAAGCCAGTTGGCAACCGATGCTATTGATCTTGGCGATGTTGTCGCTGGCTATTGGTAACCTGACGGCTGTCATGCAAACCAACTTCAAGCGCATGTTGGCCTATTCGACCATTTCGCATATGGGTTTTGTGCTGCTCGGGGTTGCCTCGGGTACGTCCAATGAAGCGGCAGGCGGTGATGCCTATGCTTACGGCTCTGCGCTCTTCTACATGTTGACCTATGTGCTGACCACCCTCGTCACCTTCGGGATGATCATGCTCTTATCTAAAGAAGGGTTTGAGTGCGAAGAGATTTCAGATTTAAAAGGTTTGAACCGTCGCAGCCCCTGGATGGCGGGTGTTTTGCTAGTCACGATGTTCTCGTTAGCCGGCTTGCCACCTCTGGTCGGTTTCACGGCCAAGTTGCTGATTTTGCAGGCGTTGCTGCAATCTGATCATCTGTGGGTCGCCGTCTTCGCTGTCTTGTTTTCGGTGGTCGGTGCCTTTTATTACCTGCGTGTGCTCAAGGTCATCTACTTTGATGATCCAGAGATCAATGCTGGGCCGGTGGCCAAAGCGGCTTGGCCGACCAGCACGCTCATGGCGGTCAACAGCCTGGCTGTGCTGGCGTTGGGCGTGTTGCCCAGCGATTTGATCAATCTGTGCGTGCGCGCCATCCAATCAGCCTTCATTTGATGCGAGCGGTGTCGGTAACCGCATGAATCAATCGATAGCAGTCTGGTTGTTGATCGCCTTGGCCGTTGCACTCGCAAATTTGCCTTTCATGAGCGAACGCGTGTTTGGGCTAGTGGCAGTGACTAGCTTTCAGCGGGTCAAGCCCTTTTGGGTCAGAGCGGCCGAGTTGATGGTGTTTTATAGTGTGGTCGGCGCTGTAGGCTGGGCTTTTGAATCAGCTTTGGGCAATGTGTTTGCACAAAACTGGGATTTCTACGCCATCACCTTTTGCCTTTTTGTGGTGTTGGCCTTCCCGGGTTTTGTTTACCGTTATCTACTCAAGCGCTGATCTGGTTAGATCAGCCCAGAAGTACTTGTCGTGATGTCTTGAGCGGTCAACGTGCGAACCCAACCGCTCATCTCGGCTCTCGACTGATCAAACGCCTACTGTTCAAACCAATTCAATACCCCATCTAGCCCAGCGACATTCAGGGCGTATTTCGCCTGTGCACGGACGACTGGCTTTGCGCGGTAGGCAACCGAATAGCCGGCCAATGCCAGCATTTTTAAATCATTGGCCCCATCACCAATCGCAATAATCTGATCCGGTGACACGTCATGGGCTTTGGCAAAGGCAGCCAGCGTGTCGGCTTTACCCTGTGCATCAAGTATGCGGCCCAAAACTCGTCCCGTCAGACAGCCATCTATTTGTTCAAGCGTATTTGAATGCGCGGCGTCAAGACCGAGTCTTGCTCGCAGCTTGTCCGTAAAGAAGGTAAAACCGCCTGATACCAGCAAGATCTTTATCCCAGCCTGTTTTGCCGAGTCGATTAAGGTTTGAGCGCCAGGGTTCAACTGCAAGCGCTGTTCATAGACGGCGTCAAGCACATCGATAGACAGCCCTTTAAGAAACGCCACTCGTCGGATGAGACTTTCACTGAAGTCTTTGATCTCGCCACGCATCGCCGCTTCGGTGATGGATGACACCTGTTCTTTGACCCCACCGAAGGCCGCGATCTCATCAATACACTCGATATTGATCAAGGTTGAATCCATATCCATCGCCAGGATTTTGCAATCGGCAAGTTTTGCACCAGCCTGAATATAGGCGATATCTACACCCGCTTTATCACCCCAAGCAACCAGATCAGCTTTGGTTTGCGAATCGTCGCTGACGTTGAGTAAACGCGTGGCGGTGTGACTAATGCGATGAAGGCCCGCGCAACTCGCGATTGCTGCGGCTTGCTCAATCAGGCTAGCCCCTAAACCTGGGGCTTGGATAACAACGTGGGTGTTGGACAGCATTCGATCATTCATGAATAGAAACCAATGAATAGAGTAGAAACTAGCTAATAGCGCGCAGCATGGCTTTAACGGCATCGACTCGCGTATTGAGGTCAGTGCTTTGAACTTCAATGCGCAGTTTATCTTGACCGGCAAATTTGATGTGCCGCTGTTTTTGCACGAGCTCAATGAGCTTTAACGGATCGACGGTCGTGCTTGGTTTGAACTGCAACAGAATCTGAGACTCACTGGCATCAATTTTCTGCAAGCCGAGCGCGATGGCGGTTAACCGAATTTTGTGCGTCGCGATCAATCCCCGAGCTGCATCAGGCAGTTTGCCGAAACGGTCGATTAACTCTTCTTGAATCCGAATTAAACCGTCCTCATCTTTGGCATTCGACAAGCGCTTATAAACCGACAGTCGAGCTGACACATCACCGCAGTAGTCAGAAGGTAAGAGGGCAGGCGCATGCAGGTTGACTTCACAGCCTGCGCTAAACGGTGCATCGAGATCAGGTTCTTCACCTGCTTTCATGGCACGCACAGCTTCGTTGAGCATGTCGTTGTACATCGAAAAGCCGATTTCCTGGATGTTGCCCGATTGTGAATCCCCCAGCACTTCACCTGTACCGCGGATTTCGAGGTCGTGCATCGCCAAGAAGAATCCGGCCCCAAGCTCTTCCATCGCTTGAATCGCTTCAAGTCGCTTTCTGGCGTTCTTGGTGATGGCATCTTCGCCGGGCGTCATTAAATAGGCATAAGCCTGATGATGCGATCGGCCGACTCGTCCTCGCAACTGATGTAACTGAGCTAAACCGAAGCGGTCTGCCCGGTGAATGATGATGGTGTTGGCGGTTGGCACATCGATCCCTGTTTCAATGATCGTCGTGCAAAGTAAGACGTTAAACCGTTGCTGATAGAAACCTTTCATGACCTGTTCAAGGTCACGTTCACCCATTTGCCCGTGAGCCACCGCGATACGCGCCTCTGGGACAAGTTCCTCCAGGCGCGCGCGTCGGTTGTGAATGGTTTCGACTTCGTTGTGCAAAAAGTAGGCTTGACCACCTCGTTTGAGCTCTCGCAGCAGTGCCTCTCGGATGGTGCTGTTGTCTTCTCTGCGCACAAAAGTCTTGATCGCCAAGCGCTTTTGCGGTGCCGTGGCAATCACTGAGAAATCGCGAATGCCTTCCAATGACATACCGAGTGTGCGAGGGATAGGGGTTGCGGTTAAGGTCAACACATCGACTTCAGCACGCAAGGCCTTCAGCGCTTCTTTCTGCCTGACCCCGAATCGATGTTCTTCATCGATGATAACCAAGCCCAATTGCTTGAACTTGACGTCTTTTGATAGGATTTTGTGCGTACCAATGACGATGTCGACCGTCCCGGCATTGATTCCTTCGATCGCAGTGGCGACTTCTTTCGCCGATCTGAAACGGGATAGCTCAACCACCCGCACGGGCCAGTCAGCAAAACGATCGGCAAAGGTCTGTGCGTGCTGCTCCGCGAGCAAGGTCGTCGGGCAGAGCAAGGCCACTTGACGATTGTTGGCAATGGCAAGAAACGCAGCGCGCAAAGCCACCTCGGTTTTACCAAACCCGACGTCTCCACAAACCAATCTATCCATCGGTTTGCCTGAGGTCATATCGGCTAGAACGGATTGAATGGCCTGCGCTTGATCAATCGTCTCGTCAAAGCCAAAGCCTTCGGCAAACAAGTCGTAATCCCCGATGGGCAGCTTAAACGCGAAGCCTTCGCGCGCTGCCCGCTTGGCATAGAGATCTAACAGTTCTGCGGCGGTGTCTCTGACTTGCTGAGCCGCCTTACGGCGTGCTTTGTCCCATTGTCCAGATCCCAGCAAGTGCAGGGGGGCCGCATCCGGATCTGCGCCGCTATAGCGTGCGATGACATGTAGCTGCGATACTGGCACGTAGAGTTTGGTTTCGTTGCCGTACTCTAAATGCAGAAATTCAGTTTGCCCTTCACCCAAATCCATATTGACCAGACCGTGATAACGACCAATGCCATGTTGCGTGTGAACGACGGGATCCCCTGGCCTGAGTTCAGACAAGTCGCGCACCATGGCTTCGACGTCACTGGCGCGCTCTTGGTCTTTACGCCCGCGTCTGGCCGAGGTGCCGTGACTCGGGTACAGATCATTTTCAGTCAGAAAAATGAGCGACTGACCAGCGACACAAAACCCTTTGTCTAGGGCGGCAACGCCAATGGCGAAATGCGCTGTGCTGTCGATGAACTCAGAGACCGACTCGGTTTGCGCATCTAGCCTGATCTGATGCTCGCCCAGCATTTGCTGAATCGTCTCACGGCGCCCGTGCGACTGGGCGCACAGCAATACTCGCATCGATTGATTGCTGAGTAGCGCACGTAACTTGGCGAGAGGGTCTTCGGCCCGTCGCGTTACCCCGACTTCAGGGGCCGCCGTAAAGTCAGGATGAGGAGTATCGCTGGTCAGGGCAATGCGTGGAAAGCGTTTGAGCTGTTCGAATAAGGCCTCTTGACTCAAGAACAACGCTTCAGGCGCCAGCACGGGGCGCTCTCGATCGCTTTTCAGAAAGTTGTATCGACTGCTGGTATCCCGGGCAAATCTGAGCATCGAATCATCGATATCACCCGTGGTCACCATCAGGGTATTGGGCCCGAGGTAATCAAACAGGGTTGCGGTTGCTTCAAAAAACAAGGGCAAATAATATTCGACCCCAGCAAAAGGGATACCCGCACCAATATCCTTGTACAGGAGGGCGCGCGACGGATCACCTTCAAATACCTCTCGAAACTTGGCTCGGAAAAGGTTGCGCGCAGCCTCATCCATCGGAAACTCACGGCCGGGCAATAACTGCACGTCTTTGACGGGATAAAGACTGCGCTGCGTATCAATATCGAACGCCCGAATCGACTCTATCTCGTCGTCAAACAAATCAATTCGGTAGGGTAAAACGGACCCCATGGGAAACAAGTCAATCAGACTGCCCCTGACGCAGAACTCGCCTGGCATCGTGACCTGAGACACATGCGCGTAGTTGGCCAGCATCAGTTGCTGGCGCAGGGCAGCCTCGTCAAGCTTGTCCCCTTGTCTGAACGAGAACGTGTAAGCCGCGAGAAAGCTTGGTGGAGGCAACCGGTACAGCGCCGTCGTCACGGGTACCGTCAGAATATCGACATGAGATTGCAGCAGTGCGTGCAAGGTTCTTAACCGCTCTGAGATCAAATCCTGATGCGGCGAGAAGCTGTCGTAAGGCAGGGTCTCCCAGTCGGGCAACGGCCGCACCCGCAAGCTAGGGTCAAAGATATTGATTTCTTCGGATAATCGCTGCGCCTCAAGCGGGTCAGCCGTCAAAACGACCAGTGTCTGACGTGCCTGGCGAGCGATCTGGGCCAATAGCATGGCATCCCCAGAGCCGGCGGGACGGGGGTGTGCAAATCGCAAACCGGGTTTTAATGCGGCAAGCAGCGCGGGAACAGCAGTCAAAGCGACCGACATGTCATAACAATCTAAAAAGCAAAGAACGATTATAAAATCATAGTGATGCGTGAAACCTCTCCCTCTTCGAAAATAATTGCCCTCGTGCCTGCTGCCGGTGTTGGTGCCCGTGCGGCGATGCGAGGGCAGCCGCCATTACCTAAGCAATATCAATTACTTGCAGGCGAACCGATGCTGCGCCACGCGGTCAAGGCCTTGCTTCAGGATGGGCGCGTCTCAGAGGTCTGCGTGATTGTCGCGCCGGGGGACGAGAGAGTGATCGGCGTCCTGTCAGATTTGCCTCGAACGGCCTGGTACCCTTGCGGCGGTGAGACGCGGGCTCAGACGGTGTTGAATGGGCTGGCGCGCGCGCACCTAGCGGCTGACGACTGGGTATTGGTCCATGATGCGGCTCGACCAGGCTTACCTCAGCAAGCGCTTACCCGCTTAATCGATGCCTGTTTGGCTGGGGGCGACGGCGGTTTGTTGGCGATGCCCGTGGCTGACACGCTCAAAAGGATAGACCCAGCAAGCACGGGATCAACGACTCAGGATAGTGTCGTTCAGCAGACGGTTCAGCGAGAGGGCTTGTGGTTGGCGCAGACCCCGCAGATGTTTCGAGCTGGGCAACTGACTCGGGCGCTATCGCAGTCAATTCAGTTGGGGCTATCCATCACAGACGAGGCCTCGGCAATGGAGGCTGCTGGGTTTCGTCCATTATTAGTGCAAGGGTCAGGCCGTAATGTCAAAGTAACGTGGCCTGAAGACCTCGCTTGGGTGGCATCATGGCTTTAAAGGGGTCGGCGATGAGAGTGGGACAAGGGTTTGACGTACATGCATTTGCTGAGGGTCGTCCGTTGATCATTGGTGGTGTCACCATCCCTCATCCGCGTGGTTTACTCGGCCATTCAGATGCGGATGTGTTGTTGCACGCGATCACCGACGCACTGCTGGGTGCAACGGGCCTGGGTGACATTGGTCGTCATTTTCCAGATACGGACCCGACCTATCAAGGGGCAGACAGCCGCGTCTTGCTGCGAGCTGCCTATGCAAAAGTCAACGAGGCAGGATGGCGGTTGGTGAACCTTGACGCCACCGTCCATGCGCAAGCCCCTAAGATTGGGCCTCATGCGAATGCGATGGTGGCCAATATTGCCGCTGACCTGCGCGTGTCACCGGGTGTCATCAATATCAAGGCTAAAACCAATGAAGGCCTGGGTTATTTAGGGCGTCAAGAAGGGATTGCGGCCACCGTCGTGGCACTGTTGGTGGCAATCGACGCTTGACAAGGGATGCAAATTTGCGCGGTTAGGCCACCACCCTCTCGGGCTAATAACGTTAGCTCGGCATCTGCTCGTCTGAGCAGACGTTCAACGATGGCAAGCCCCAAACCAGCGCCACCCACATCGCTGGCCTGTCGTTGGCCTCTGACGAAGGGACGGATAAGATTTTCTGTATCTTCGGGGGTCACCCCGCGACCACGATCTGAAATTTCAAGAAAAGCCAGCGCATCGGTTCGTTCAAGGCGGATCAGCAAATCAAGTTGGCCTTTGTCGTTGCGACCATAGCGCAAGGCATTGTCAATCAAGTTCATCAGTACACGAGAGACATCCTGTCTGCCAATTCTGATCAGTACATCCGGCGCAATTTTTACCGACAGGGTCACCTTCAAACCCATCCATCGCCTCTTTTCAGTTTGAATAAAGGTCTGCAAGACATCAGATAAGTTGATGGTTTCCATGGGCTTGGCACGCGACGGTTTGGCGTAATTCATCAATTGACCCAAGGTGTGCTCGATTTGCGCCAAGTCGTGATCAATCGCTGTTTTAGCGTGTTCACTCATGGCACTCAGCTCAATTTCAAGCCGCATTCGGGTCAAAGGCGTGCGCAGATCGTGTGAGATGCCAGCCAGCAGAATTTCACGTTCTTTTTCGGCCTTTTGCCGTTTGATTGCCGTACGGTCAACGTAGTTCATGAAGACAAGGGCACCGATCAACGCAAGGCCTAGCGCGCAGAATATATCTGAAGCCGTGTTTAACAAAGGATCTTCGTCGATGGTCTGCTCAAGCACCGCTTCAAAGAGCAAGCCTGTGACCGTGATCAAAGCAAGCAGAACCAATGCCCGCAAGAATAAAAAGACGGATTGCTTTTTAGCGATGGCCCGTGGGTACAAAAACATAACCAAGACCCCAGACAGTTTGTATGTAGGCGGGTTTAGACGGATTAGTCTCAATGAGCTTGCGTAACCTTGAAATCTGCACATCCAGGCTTCTGTCATAAGCAGCGTATTCGCGACCTCGGGCGAGCTCCATGAGTTTGTCGCGTGACATCGGTGAGCGGGGGTTGCGAGCGAACGCTTTCAGCACGGCAAACTCGCCAGTCGTGATCGTGATGGGGTTGTTTTGGCGAGTCAGGCTTCGGCTGGATAAATTCAAGACGAACGGGCCAAAGGTAATCGCTTCGGTCTCTTGACTGGGTGCACCGGGGTGTTCGTCTGGACTGCGTCTGCGTAAAATCGCATTGGCTCGGGCGAGTAATTCGCGAGGATTGAAGGGTTTGGCGAGATAATCGTCGGCACCCATTTCAAGGCCAATGATGCGGTCAATGTCTTCAGCTTTTGCCGTGAGCATGATGACAGGGGTGTCGTCTTGCCCGCCACGCATGCGCCTGCAAATTGACAAACCATCTTCACCAGGCATCATGACATCGAGAATGACCAGATCGAAGTATTCTCGTTGCCACTGGCGCGACATCTCTTTGGCATCTTCGGCGGTAAAGACCTGAAAGCCTTGGTCGGTGAAGTATCTGCTGAGCAGATCACGCAATCTTTCGTCGTCGTCAACAATCAGAATTTTTCTGGATAGAGAGGGGTACTTTGTATTCATGCAAAAAAATATAGCAGGCATTGGTGTGCATCGACGCCGTATTTCATAAGGTTTTACACAATATGAAAAAAGCTTACGTTTCTATAACAAAAAGTTACAAAATTCTTTCACTACAATAGACAGATGACCGTTTTACTTGCGTTAGAAACCTCCACTCAGTCCTGCAGTGTCGCCTTGCTGGTTGAGCGAGCGTCGACGGTTGTCCGTGATCAGCGCAGCCTCACCGCCAGCGCTGGCCATGCGCAACATCTGCTCCCTTTGGTCGATGAACTGTTGCTCGCACATGCGATCAAAAAGACCGATTTGACGGCGATCGCCTTTGATCAAGGCCCAGGTGCGTTTACAGGTTTAAGGTTGGCGTGCGGGGTCGCCCAAGGGCTTGGCATGGCACTGGATGTCCCGCTGATCCCTGTCGGGGCACTCACTGCTATTGCCGCTGCCATGGGCACCACGTCAGGTCATGTGATTGTGAGCGCGCTCGATGCACGGATGGACGAGATGTATGTGGCAGCTTACTTCACGGGGGCCGACGGCAAGCTCATTACCCTTCAACCGCCCGTGTTAGTGCCGGCGGCAGATGCATGCTTACTCATTGAAACCAGGCGAGACTTGTGGCTGCGCAACGCTGCCCTGCAGGGGCTCAGCGTTAATTCTGCGATTCAACTGACCGGAGAAGGCTGGAAATTGGCTGACGCCACCGCCCGTGAGTCGCTAAGAGCACTTGGATGCGTGCTGGTCAATGAGACTGAATTGCCACACGCGCAGTGGGTGGCTCAACTTGCACGCGACTATCTGGCCTTGGGTCAGGTCATTGCGCCAGAGCACGCTGCGCCGCTTTACTTACGCGATAAAGTCGCTTTTACGACGCTTGAGCGAGCGCTTGGTGATGGCGGAAACCCACGAGCCTCGATGCGTTCGGATATTTCGTTGCTGCCCATGACCTCAGCAGATTTGGCGGATGTGCTGGATATTGAACGTGCCGTGCAGTCGTTTCCTTGGACAGAAAGAAATTTTCAGGATGCACTGGCCTCTGGGTATGAGGCGTGGGTCGTTCGCGACAAAAAAAAGGCGCTCGGGTTTTGTGTTGCAATGGCAGCACCGGATGTCACGCATATTCTGGTCGTGGCCGTGGCCAAAGACGTTCAGCGCCAAGGGATTGCAACGATGCTGCTTGAGCAGGTCAGTCGTGACGCAAGAGCTAGAAGCGCTGATGGGCTTTTGCTTGAAGTGCGTCCGTCCAATACATCAGCCCTTAGCTTTTATGCGCGCTACGGCTTTGAACAAATCGGGACACGACGCGATTATTATCCCGCCGGCAGAGGCGGCCGCGAAGACGCGCTGGTGCTGCAGAAGGTATTTCTCGGGGTTCAATGATGTCAACTGATCTGAACGCTAGGACGAGGTCGACGGTTTCTGCGCTGCAGATGGCCTGGCTGCGTGAGCTTGGGATTGAGAAGCCGTGGCTGCCAGCGCTTGCCCCGGTGCTTTCTGCCACGCCCTCAACTGAAGCTGCTTTTGCGCTGCCTGCTGCGTCGTCGTCTGAGGGTTCACCTGGCGTTTCTGCTGAGGCGTTGCCCGCTCGGGCACACCTCCTTGCCCCTCGGGTGGCAGAATTGGACACCCTGGAGGCACTCGCTGCAGCGGTTGCGCAATGCGTTGCCTGCAGTCTTTGTCATGAGCGAGAGCATGTGGTGGTGGGTGAAGGGTCGCCCCAGCCCGAGGTGATGATTATCGGTGAAGCACCCGGCGATCAAGAAGATCGCCAGGGAAAACCATTTGTGGGTAAGTCTGGAAAATTACTTGACAATATGTTGCATGCCATCGGACGCGACCGTGGTGAAAAAGTCTACATGACAAATGCGATTAAATGTCGGCCACCGGGCAACCGAAATCCGAAACCCAAAGAGGTAGCCGCCTGTCGTCCTTTTCTCGAGCGGCAGATCGAGTTGTTGCGCCCCAAACAGATCCTGTTGCTTGGGCAGAGTGCCGTGAGTGCAGTGCTGGGGGATGAGCAATCGCTGCGTACCTCACGCGGCAAACCGGTCGACTATGCACCTAAGGGCCAGTCAATACCCGTGGTGGTGGCGTATCACCCCGCGTATTTACTGCGTCGTCCTGAAGAAAAAGCAGTCGCATGGCGGGATTTACAACCGTTGAGTTAGCGCTTGACATCGCATTGACATAACGCAGGCGAAATCCGAGGCGCTATAGCGCTGTACCGTGACCTTCTTGACCGATCTGTTTGCAGAGTTCGGGGTCACGGCGCAAGTTGCGATGGCTCCAGCGGATCAGCACGATCATCAGCGCGGCAACGATGGAGGCGAACAGGGTGATGATGGTATTGATGGGTAATTTCAGATACAACAGAAACGTGTAGATCGCTACCATCAACAGAATGTTGATCTGCTCATTAAAGTTTTGTACGGCAATTGAATGGCCAGCCGACAATAAGACGTGACCCCGATGCTGCAGCAGTGCATTCATCGGCACCACAAAGAAACCCGAGGTTGCCCCAATCGCAAATAACAGAATATAGGCAGACCAGGCCGTGTTAATCCACGGCATAAGCATGACAAGAAACCCCATGACGACCCCGATGGGCAGCACACGAAGCGATTTGTTGAGCGGCACCTTGCCAGCTGCCACGGCACCGACAGCTGTCCCCAGTGCCGTGATCCCCATAAGAATGGAGGTTTGATCTAACCGGTAACCCATATGCTGTTTGCCCCATTCAATCACGATCAATTGAAGCGTGGCGCCAGCCCCCCAAAATAGCGTTGTCACAGCTAGCGAGATCTGACCGAGCTTATCGCGCCACAAGATCATGACGTATCCGCCAAAGGCTTTGACCAGCTTGAGCGGATTTTTTTGCTGGATCGGGTAACAAATACGAGTATTGGGGATGGCGAGGTTGATAATGGCCGCCGCCGAGTAAATGAAGGCAATCATTAAAATGGCGGCTTCTGCGGGTGTCGTGACCAGTTTTGACAGTAGGGCATGGTGCAAAAATAATTCTGAGACCGTGGGCGAAATCAGAACGCCGCCGATCACGGTGCCAAGGATGATGGACAGCACCGTCATGCCCTCGATCCAGCTGTTTCCCTTGACGAGGTCCATGGGGGCCAGCATCTCAGTCACGATACCGTATTTTGCAGGCGAGTAACCAGCCGCGCCAATGCCAACCAGAGCATAAGCGACACAAACGAAGGTCACCTGCCCGGATGCCGACAGGTTGAACAGGGCATAGCAGAACATCATCAGACATCCCACGACTTTCAGGCCATTGGTTGCAAACATGACCTGACCTTTCGGATAGGAGTCTGACAACGCACCGACGAAAGCTGCCAAGGTCACGTACGACATGGCAAAAAACCACTTGATGACGGGTGCCATCCAGTCAGGACCATGCAACTGCTGGATGAGCGCGATTGCTGCGATGAACAGTGCATTGTCTGCAATGGAGGATAGTGCTTGTGCCGCAACAACTAAGTAAAAGCCACGATTCACGGATTCGTGATCCTCAAAATATGTTTTTTAGCCAACTTTCGGACGTTGGGCAGAGTATAGCTGTGACGGCCGAATTGCAGTGAGATACCCGTTTAGTGGTCGGTTTTGTCTGGCCTGCGTTATCATTGAGAGGTTACGTATATTTAACCGGCTATCGTGCGTCTGTCCCAAATCAAACTTGCGGGTTTTAAGTCATTTGTTGACCCGACCGTTATTCCCACACCAGGCCAGTTGGTGGGGGTGGTCGGTCCTAACGGTTGCGGTAAATCGAACATCATTGATGCCGTTCGCTGGGTGATGGGCGAGACCCGTGCGTCCGAATTGCGGGGCGAGTCGATGCAAGACGTCATTTTCAGCGGATCCAGTCAGCGCAAAGCGTCTGCTCGGGCGTCTGTTGAGCTGGTTTTCGACAACGCGGATGGACGAGCGGCTGGTCAGTGGGCAACGTATGCCGAAATCGCGGTTCGCCGCGTGTTAACCCGTGATGGCACCAGTAGCTATTTTGTTAATAATCAGCAAGTTCGGCGTCGAGACATCCACGATATCTTTTTGGGGACAGGGCTCGGCTCAAAAGGCTATGCCATTATTGGGCAAGGCATGATCAACCGGTTGATCGAAGCCAAGCCAGAAGAACTCAGGGTCTATCTCGAGGAAGCGGCAGGCGTTTCGAGATACAAAGAACGCCGCCGAGAGACAGAAAACCGGCTCTCCGACACCCGTGAAAATCTGACTCGTCTGGATGACATCCTGCGAGAGCTCAATGCCCAGCTCGCCAAGCTTGAAACCCAAGCTGAGGTCGCGCGTGAATACCGGGCCTTGCAGACCGATGGTGAGGCCAAACAAAACGCCCTCTGGTATCTCAAAGAGCTCACTGCTCACGAAGAGCGCGCCAAAGTCGCTGCTGAAATCGAGCAAGCGCAAAATCAGCTTGAAGAAGTCATGGCTGGTTTGCGTGCGCAAGAGGCCGCTTTAGAGTCTCGGCGTCAGGCCCATTACCAGGCAAGCGATGCAGTGCATGCCGCCCAGGGTCGGCTCTACGAGGCCAATGCCGCAGTCAGCAGCCTTGAAGCCGAGATTCGGCATGTGGTCGAATCGCGCAATCGCCTGCAGACGCGCCGAACACAGTTGCAAGAACAAATGGCCGAGTGGCAGTCGCAGCAAGAGCACTGCCAGACGCAGATCCTCGAGAGCGAAGAGGATTTGGCGACCAGTCAGGCCAGACTCGATGAAGCTCGCCTGTCTGCTGAAACCGCCCAAGCGGGATTGCCTGAAATCGAAGCACGTGTTCGTCAGGCTGCGTCGGTCAGAGAAGAGATGCGTGTTGGATTGTCTCGGGTTGAGCAAGGCTTAGCCTTGGTGGCCCAAAGTCAACGCGACACCGACCGCCAGCTCGAGGCGCTTGAACTGAGACGTGAACGACTTAAGCTTGAACTCTCGGGCGTGAAGTCTCCCGATTCGACCGAGCTTGAGCAGCTAGATGGCGACAAGTTAGTGGCGCAAGAACTGCTCGAAGAGGCGACCGGCCGCTTGGCTGAGCTCGAAGGCCAACTGCCAGAAGCTGAAACGCGTCGCAGTGAGGCGAGGATCAAAGCCATGGCCGATGCTGAGGCACTTGCTCGCCTGGAGGCTCGCTTATCCGCGTTGACCAGCCTGCAAGAAGATGTTCAAAAGAAGGGGGCGCTTGAGCCCTGGTTAGAAAAACATGAGTTAAAAGGGCTCGCCAGGTTGTGGCAGAAGTTGCATATTGAGGCGGGTTGGGAAACGGCGCTCGAGGCGGTGTTACATGAGCGTATGACCAGTCTTGAGGTGCGTAATCTCGACTGGACACGTGCGTTTGCTCAAGATAATCCACCCGCCCGTGTCGCTTTCTATCAGTTGCCGGTGCCAACAGCGACCCCTGCGGGTGTTGCTGGCTTGACGCCGCTGACGTCTTTACTCAGGATCAGCGATCCCGAACTGCGCACCTTGCTCAACGGTTGGCTCGGGCAGGTCTTTGTGGCCACCGATTTTGCCCAGGCGCTTGCCAAGCGCGCAAGCCTGCCAATGGGTACCTCGCTGGTTCTGCAGTCTGGTCATGTGATCGATGCGCACAGCGTGCGCTTTTATGCGCCTGACTCTGAGCAGTCTGGCTTGCTGGCACGGCAGCAAGAGATAGAGAATCTGCAACGTGAAATCAAAGCGAATCAGTTAATTGCCGATCAGGCTCGAACCGCGGTTTCTCAAGCAGAGGCAGCGTGGCAACAAATTACCCATGCCTTGGCACCCGCCCGACAGCGTGTGGGTGAACTCACCAACCGACTGTACGATCTGCAACTGAGCTTCACCCGAGTGCAACAGCAGGTCGAACAGACCAGGGCGCAGTCTGGGCGCTTAGAGCAAGATATCGCTGAGGTCAAGATTCAGCAAGAAGACTTGCTCGCGACGCAGGAAGAGGCCAATATCAAGTTTGAAGAGCTTGATGCTGAGCTTGCTGTCAAACAGCAAGCTTACGCCGACGCTGAAATGGCTGGCGAGGCGCTGGCCGCAGAGGCAGATGCCGCTAGAGCTCTGCTTCGTGATCAAGAGCGTGGCGCACAAGAGGCAGAGTTTCACGAAAGAGGGGTTCGTTCTCGGATCGCCGAGTTGCAAAGAAACTTGCAACTGGCGAGGGATCAATTAACCAGAGCGCAACAAGAGTTGGTCGGTCTCGAAGCAGAATTGCAAACGCTCGATGCCGCTGCGGCACAGGCGGGCTTGCAAGACGCGCTAGAGTCTCGGGTGGTGTGCGAAGAGGCCTTAGGTTTGGCTCGTATTGAGATGGATAGTCTCAGTGCACAGTTGCGTCAGGCTGACGAAGAGAGAATGACGCTCGAGCGTGCGATTGAGCCCAAACGTGAACGGATTGTGAGTTTGCAATTGCAAGAGCAAGCCTCGCGCTTGGCGGCCGAGCAGTTTGCCGAGCAACTCGACGCGCGTGAGGTTGACCGCGAAAAAGTCAAGGCTGACTTGAATGGTCAGCCTGAGCAATGGTCGCGTACCGGCTGGTTGCAAACTGAGGTACAGAGAATTACGCGTCAAATTGAGGCCTTGGGTGCTGTTAACTTAGCGGCTCTTGACGAATTGACGACATCGCGTGAGCGAAAAGGATTTCTGGATTCTCAAGTGGCAGACTTGAACGCGGCTATCGAAACGCTCGAAGATGCGATCCGTAAAATCGATCGTGAAACTAGAGAACTGTTGCAGACGACGTTTGATCAGGTCAATGGTCATTTCGGTGACCTATTCCCCAAATTATTTGGGGGCGGCGAAGCGCGCCTGATCATGACGGGTGATGAGATTCTGGACGCGGGCTTGCAGGTGATGGCGCAACCACCTGGCAAGCGAAACACCAGTATCCATCTGTTGTCTGGCGGAGAAAAAGCGCTCACGGCGACAGCCTTGGTGTTTGCTCTCTTCAAGCTGAACCCAGCACCGTTTTGCTTGCTAGATGAGGTCGACGCGCCGTTGGATGATGCAAACACTGAGCGTTATGCAAATCTGGTGGGTAGCATGAGCGATCAAACTCAGTTTTTGTTTATTTCGCATAACAAGATTGCGATGCAAATGGCGAAACAATTGGTTGGTGTCACGATGCAAGAGCAGGGCGTATCGCGTATCGTGGCTGTAGATATCGAATCGGCGCTTCAGTTTGCAGCTGAAGCAGCGTGAGGACTGAGCTTATATATGCCTGAGTTGCAAATTGCCCTACTCGCCATTGGTGGCGTTGTCATCGTTATGTTGTTGGGCTTTAACTGGTGGCAAGATCGTCGTGTGCGTCGACGGATGCAGGCGACGTTGCCGTCTGTTGAAAAAGACCCTCTGTTCAATGACGTCGAGGATGGTTTAGCCATTCGACGCGACCCGATCTGGGGTGGTTTGGACGACGCTCCCGGCCTGTCAGCGACGGGTCAAAGCTCACTGTCAGACCCGAATTTGTTGCAAGAGAGCGACGAACCTGATCCAACGATTGAAATCGTCATTGAGGTGACTTTTCAATCCCCCATCAGCGCTCAGGATTTGGCTGAAATTGCTCAACCCCTTCGTAGCGCAGGTCGTAAGCCAGTTCGCGTTTTTGCCCAAACCACCGAGGGTCATTTGTCGCGAAAAATCGATCCAGACTGTGCCTACATCTCAATGCAGGTGGCAGTGTTACTGGCCAATCGAAGCGGTGCATTGACAGCCATCGAATGGTCGCAAATATGGAATCGACTCCAATCCCTGGCGGATCAAATGGAAGCGACGATTGAAGGCCCCGAACAGCAAGCCGTTCTGGAAGCGGCTTTGCGCCTCGACAGCGCCTGCGCTGCGCTGGATCGGCAAGTTGTCCTTACCCTGCGCACAAGGTCTACTCGATCCGTTGCCGATGTGGTGAGCGCAGCGAAAAGCATGGGGTTCCTGTCTGAAAAAGGGGTGTTGGCCTGGCGTGGTGATCACGGGATGGTTTGCTTCACCCTTTTTCGTGCTGATGCTGAATCGTTTGATGCTGGCATGGCAGGTGTCGATAGTTTGACGTTGCTGCTGGATGTGCCTTGCACCCCGGCAGATACCCACGCCTTCGGACGAATGGTGGAAGTGGGCCTTGAGTTGTCGCGCCGTCTTGGCGCTGAACTGGTCGATGATGTGGGACGCGAGGTCGTGCAGGGATCGGATGCGGCGATCGATGAGCAGCTTCAAGTCTTGTTCGCTCAATTGGCGAACGCGGGGTTTGCGGCCGGCAGCCCGCGGGCGCTGCGTGTTTTTGCGTAAACCTGCAGCGCTGAATCATGCTTGATCTGATTGCAGCCAGTGAGCGAGTGGCCACACTGCGCGCTGAAATAGATCAACACAATCATCGGTATTACATCAACGATGCGCCCGCCATCTCTGATGTTGAGTACGACGCACTCATGCGCGAATTGGTCGAGCTTGAAAAATGTCATCCCCAATTAATCACGTCAGCCTCACCCACCCAACGGGTTGGTTCAGCCCCTCTGACCGCCTTTGGCTCGGTGACGCACCAAGTTCCCATGCTGTCCTTGGGCAATGCGTTCGAAGACGACGAGTTGAGGGCTTTTGATAAGCGTGTTGGCGACGCGTTGCGGGCTGCTGGTCAACTCGCTGCTGATGAACCTGTCCAATACTTTTGTGAACTAAAGCTCGATGGTTTGGCGATCAGCATTCGCTACGAAAATGGCCTTCTCGTGCAAGCAGCAACCCGTGGTGATGGGCAGACGGGTGAGGATGTTACGAGCAACATTAAAACCATCAAGTCGGTTCCGCTCAAGCTTCGCGATGATCATGGTCCTGTCCCAGCTGTGCTTGAGGTGAGGGGTGAGGTTTTCATGAATGGCGCGGATTTTGCCTCGCTCAACGACATGCAGCGTGGCAGAGGCGAGAAGGTATTTGTCAATCCTCGCAACGCCGCGGCAGGGAGCTTGCGCCAACTTGATCCTCGAATCACCGCGCAACGACCGTTGCGATTTTTTGCCTATGCTTGGGGCGAGGTGTCCCGAGAAATGCCTCGCTTGCACAGCGACATGCTCGATTGGTTTTCTTCACTCGGTTTGCCGGTGAACCACACTGAGCATTTGCTCGCGCGTGGGGCGGACGAGTTGCTGACCTATTATGCGCAGGTAGGCGACAAGCGTTCTACGCTCGCCTACGATATTGACGGCGTTGTATACAAAGTCAACGAACTGTCTGCCCAACGCATCCTTGGCTTCGTTGCTCGCGCACCGCGGTTCGCCATTGCGCATAAGTTCCCCGCGCAAGAGGCCACCACTTCCCTGATGGGGATTGATGTTCAGGTCGGTCGAACAGGGGCCATCACCCCAGTTGCCAGGTTGGCGCCTGTTTTCGTCGGTGGCGTCACCGTCACCAACGCCACCTTACATAACGAAGACGAAATCCATCGTAAAGATCTCAGAATTGGTGATCGCGTGGTGGTGAGACGGGCGGGTGATGTGATCCCCGAGGTGGTTGCCCCTATCCTTGAGCAACGTCCAATCGACGCCGTGCGCTTTGTGATGCCTAGCGCGTGCCCCGTTTGTGGTTCAACCATCGAACGCGTCGAGGATGAGACCATTGCCCGATGTACCGGTGGCTTATTCTGCGCGGCTCAGCGCAAGCAAAGCCTCGTACACGCAGTGGGTCGCAAGGCACTGGATATCGAAGGTTTGGGCGAAAAGTTGATCGACCAGTTGGTCGATAGCGACCGGCTGCATTCCATTGCTGATATCTTCACTCTAACGGCGCAGGAACTTGCCGCCTATGATCGGATGGGTGAAAAATCGGCACAAAATGTGGTTGACGCCATTCAATTGGCACGCAGGCCAAACCTCGGGCGCTTGATTTTCGCCTTGGGTATCCGACACGTTGGCGAGACGACCGCACGCGATTTAGCCGTTCATTTTGGGTCGCTACCCGCCCTGGTCGACGCTGATCTCGACGCGCTTCAGGCCGCACCCGATGTCGGGCCAGTGGTAGCGGGATCTATCAAGCGATTTTTCAGCGAAACTCATAACGTGGATGTGCTCACTGCGTTAGCGCAACAGGGTGTGATCCCAGCGCCAGAACCTGTGGCTCAAGCGTCTGCCCTAACCGGTAAAACCTTTGTATTGACGGGCACCTTACCCGTTTGGTCACGCGATGAGGCTGCGGCCAATATTTTGGCGGCTGGAGGCAAAGTGAGCGGGTCGGTTTCTAAAAAAACGAGTTTCGTCGTGGCAGGCACTGAAGCAGGTAGCAAACTGGCAAAGGCTATTGAGCTCGGCGTTACTGTGATCGATGAAGCAGGCTTGCGACGTTTGCTGGGCTAAAAAAAACCACGACTGTGTCGTGGCTTTTTTGACCAACAAGTATCACCAAGCGTGAGCTAAGTTTACTGAACTTTTGCTTTTTGACGCAGTTCTTGTTGATACTTGGCAAGGGTTTGCTGACGAAGCATTTCTTCCATTTGTGGTCTCACTTTCTCAAAGCTGGGTACTTCGACAGGGCGTGTGTCTTCGACCTCAATGACGTGCCAACCGAATTGCGTTTTGACAGGCTTGTCAACCAACGTGCCTTTGGCGGTCGCTTTCACGGCAACGGCGAAAGGCTCAACGTAGTTAGTCGCTGGCGCCCAATCGAGTTCGCCGCCTTTTTCTGCACTGCCAGGGTCTTTCGAGTTCTTTTTTGCCAAATCTTCGAATTTGGCTGATTTGTTTTTCAGTTTCTCGAGGATGTCATTGGCATTTTTCTCTTCTTCGACCAAGATATGGCGAACACGGTATTCCATCACGCCGTCTTCAGCTTTTTTGAGCTTTTCGTATTCGGCTCTTAAATCAGCATCGCTGATCGCGTGCTTCTTGAGATAATCGGCCATCATGGCACGGACCAAAATGCCCTGGCGCGCGAGTTCAAGTTCAGTCACGACGTTAGGGTCTTTTGCAATCCCTTCTTTTTCAGCAGCTTGCACCATCACCTGGCGATTGATCATCTCTTCTTTGACTTGCTTGCGCAGCTCAGGTGAATCCGTTGCGCCCTGGCCTTTGAGCAGTTCAACGAATTGATCCATACTTTTTTGCGTAATGGCTTTGCCATTCACCGTTGCGATATTCTGAGCAAAAACAGGTGAAGCAACCAAAATTGCTGCCGTCAATAAAGCAATACGTTTCATGAAGTTCCTTTGGATGGCGCCCGAGTCTTTAACGCAAGAGCGTGGACTGGGAAGGGGATTAAATCGCGCACGAGATCATACACCAGCCGATGTTGCGCAATCATCGGCAGTTTTTCAAAACAATCGGCCACGATGGTGGCTCGAAAATGGCTAGCACCCCCTTGATTGCCAGCATGACCCGCATGAAGATGGGATTCATCCTCAAGCAGTAGTTCAGTTGCTTTCAAGGTTTCAAGTCTTTCAAGTAAAAGGGTGTAGTGCGGATTTTGACTCATGGCTGGTCTGTGGGTTCGTCAGAGACGGGTTGCATGTGCTTGCCCAGCCAGATGGATTGGCCAATCACAAACACAATCAGAAGCCCCATTAAACCGAAGACCTTGAAGTTGACCCACTGGTCTAAGGTGAAGTGCCCTGAAAACGCGACAAATAAATTAGCGATACCCGCACAAACAAAGAAAATCCCCCAGCTCAGGTTCATTTTTGACCAGGTTTGTGGGGACATCACAATTTTTTCGCCAAGCAACTTTTGCATCAAATTGCGTTTGAGAGCAATCTGACCAATCAGCAGTGAACCACCAAAAATCCAATACAAAACCGTTGGTTTCCATTTAATGAAAGTGTCATCTTGTAACCAAAGGGTCGCGCCACCAAACACCACAATGACCCCCAGATTGATCCAGTGCATACTTTCGATGGGTTTTTTAGTCAGCTTTAGCCAAATGAGTTGGGCAATGCCCGCTGCAATGGCGACGGCTGTCGCAAAGTACATCCCGTTGATTTTGTAGGCGACGAAAAACAGGATCAGCGGGAAGAGGTCGAAGAGGAATTTTTTCATGTCTTACTTGGTTTAATTCTTGCCGTCGATTGGCTCAAAAGTCATCGAAAGCGAGTTGATACAGTATCTAAGCCCAGTAGGGGGCGGACCATCCGGAAACACGTGTCCGAGGTGGCTGTCGCACACGTTGCAAATGACTTCGGTACGAACCATTCCGTGGCTCGTGTCTTTTTCTTCGCGGACGTTTTCAGGATTAATCGGATCAAAATAGCTTGGCCAGCCGCAGCCTGCATCGAATTTGGTATCCGAGGCGAACAGTGCTGTACCACAACCCACGCAGCGATAGATGCCGTGCTCGTTATGATCCCAATACCGGCCTGTGAAGGCACGTTCAGTGCCTTTCTGTCTGGCAACGTAGTACTCTTGGGGGGAGAGTTGCTGCTGCCACTCTGCATCAGTTTTGTTTATTTTTGCCATAGCTCTGCTTTGAGTCGAAAGTTTGGGAAAAGTTCTGTTGCATAATCCCCATCCATGTTAATCCAGTTTAAAAATGTCACCGTTGAAAAAGACGGTCAAATCATTCTGCATGATCTTTCTTGCGAGTTGTCCGAGAGACGGGTGGGTATTTTAGGTGCCAATGGTTCTGGCAAGAGCACGTGGCTTCGGCTGTTTAATGGTTTACAACGCCCCGACCAAGGTCAAGTATTACTTGATGGGCTGGATGTCTCGGTGCACTTGACAGAGATTCGACGACGCGTCGGCTTTATTTTTCAAAACCCCGACAATCAGTTGGTGTTGCCGATTGTCGGGGAAGATATCGATCTAGGCCTCAAAAGGCGCTTTGCCGAGCGGGCGGTTAGAGTTCAGCACGTCCGTGCAGCGCTTGAGCAGGTAGCGGGCGAGCATTTGATTGATCGAGTGGTTCATACCCTCTCGGGCGGTGAAAAACAGCTCGTGGCTTTGGCGGCGGTGCTAGCAACATCACCAGAGATTCTCGTCTTTGACGAGCCCACCACTCAACTCGATCTCAAGCATGCGAGGCGTTTTGTACGTTTGCTCGCCGCACTGACACAGCCCTGTATCGTCGTGAGCCATGATTTGTCTCTGCTCAAAGAGATGGATCGTGTGCTGGTGATTGATCAAGGTCGCATCGTGCACGATGCTGACGCGTCGGCTGCGATCGCTTGGTATGAAACCGAGTGCGACAGATGAGCGTGAGACAAGGCCCGATTGATTCATGGTTGCACCGTCGGCGAGCGGGTGACAAGTTATTGTTTTTGCTCGTGGTGTCATCGCTGTTGTTAGGCGTGCAGACGCTTTTGCTGCAATCGTTCGCTTTTGTCTTTGCACTGTTAGTATTGGCAACGTCGAAGTTGTTGACGCCGCGGTTATGGCAAAGCGTCAAACCATTTTTCTGGTTCATGGTGGTGATTGCTGCTTACAGCACCTGGTTACAGGGATGGGTGCAAGCGTTAGTGACAAGCCTGAGAATGAGCACCTTGTTGTTGCTTGCCTTGGCGTTGTCAATGACAACGCCTGTTTCAGCCCTGATGGATGTCGTACAAGCCTTCTTAACGCCTATTGCTCGGCTCGGTTGGGTGGACAGCGAAAAAGTTGCCCTGACGTTTGGACTTACGCTGAGATTAATCCCCGAACTGTCCCTACAATGGCGTGAAATCCGCGAGGCGCAGATCTCACGCGGGTTAGATCGTCATCTATTGATTTGTATCGTGCCCATGATGGTACGGACGTTGAAACGTGCCCAAGACATCGCTGATGCCATCGATGCCCGGCAACTAAACAGGTAATAAAAATTGAAATTGAAAACGATTGATCTGGTGTTGATTGCCTTGATGACAGCGCTCTTGGTCGCCCTGTCACTGGTGCCACCCATGCCGATTGCGGTGATTCCCGTCCCTGTGACGCTACAACTGCTGGGGGTCATGTTGATTGGTTTGATGTTAGGGCCGCTGCGGGGGGCATTGGCGGTGTTGCTCTATGTGTCGATGGCCATGATCGGGATCCCTGTGTTACCTGGGGGGAGAGCCGGGCTCGCCGTTCTAACTGGGCCAACGGGTGGTTTTCTGCTGGGCATGATACCCGGCGCTGCGGTCGTCGGCTTGCTTGGCTATCGTTCAAAAAGCCCAGCGTGGGCGGTCAAATCCCCAGGTAGCCAAATGGCCTTGGGTACCTTTGCTGGGGTGATGGGTGGGGTGGTGGTGGTCTACGCGCTCGGCGTACCGTGGATGATTTGGGTCACAGGCCTCACGCCACTGAAGGCACTACTGGCCGTTGCGATATTTATCCCGATCGACGTTGCCAAGGCAGCGATCGCTTCAGTGCTGGCTTATCAGGTGAAGCGATCTATTCGGGTTTAGAAATTAACGGTTTGACCTTCAGTCATCCGGATTATCTTGATGTCACTGCCTTTCATGGCAGCTTCAAACTCAGCCAAAGTACCTGGCGTCATGGGGTTTGAGTTGTAGTGCATGGGCAAGACCATCTTGGGTTTGACCCACGTCTTGATCGCATAAGCGGCTTCTGTAGGCCCCATGGTGAAGTTGCCACCAATCGGGATCATGACGAGGTCGGGTTTGTAATACTGTGCAATAAACGACATGTCGCTAAACAAGCCGGTGTCGCCCATATGCCAGATTTTGAAACCGTTTTCTAACTCGATGATGAAACCAATGGGCTCGCCAGCCGCATAACTGACGGGCTTGCCCTGTGCATCTGGCCAAACGATCAAGGACGAGTGCTCAGCTTTGACCGCGGTGACCTTAATGCCATCGAGAGGCTTGACCGTGCCTGATTTGTTGAACCGATGGCCCAGTTCGCTTGGCAGGGCGCCAATGGTGACTAAGGGGGTCACCATATCTGCGGGGCCATACAGCTTGGTTTTATTCATCTTTGCTAATTCAGGGGCGTCACCTAAGTGGTCAACGTGCCCGTGGCTCACCAACAGCAAATCAATCTTACCGAGGGCAGCTAAATCATCTTTGTACTTGGCGGGGGCTTTGGGGCCACCTTTGATCCAGGGGTCGACCACGATCAATTTGCCACCAGGGGTCGTGATACGAAACCCAGCCTGGCCTAACCATTCGACTTGTATGGCAGGACGTACGTTCGACAGATCAGATGTCGTTTGGGTAGTTTGCGCTGCGACGCCAGCAACAAATCCTGCACCAGCCCAAAGCGTGACAAACGCCAGAGCGCAGTGCAAAGCGGTTCTTTTCAGAGAAATCATTGGTTATCTCAAAAAAAAGTTGAAATTGCAAAGCATCAAACTCGGGCGCTTCGACGACGATCGACCCAAGCATTGAGCTCACCCACTATCCCTTTGCGGAAAGCCAGTACGCAAATGACAAAAATCAAACCAATGACAATCGTGACGGACTCACCTAAATGGTTAAACCACTCGATACCCGTCCAAGCATAGATCGCGGCACCGAAATCCCCAACCTTGTTTTCTAACAAAACAATGATGAAGGCACCCACGACAGGCCCGACCAAGGTACCCATCCCACCCACGAGTGTCATCAACACCACCAAGCCTGACATTTGCCAGGTTGCATCAGAGAGAGTGGCAGACACAAATACCAGCGTTTTGGTGGCGCCTGCAAGCCCAGCTAGCATGGCAGACAGCACAAAGGCCAATAGCTTGTAATTATCCACGTCGTAACCGAGAGAGGTCGTTCTGGCTTCGTTTTCACGCAGCGCTTTGAGCACTTGACCGAACGGTGAGTGAACGATGCGCCAGATCAGAAAGTAAGCGAGCGCAAAGATACCCATCACGAGGAAGTAAAGGTTGTTATCGTTCTTGAGATCGACGAATCCGAATAACACCCCGCGTGGCACCCCTTGCAGACCATCTTCACCCCCGGTGAACTTGGCTTGCAGAAAGAAGAAGAACACCATTTGTGACATGGCAAGGGTAATCATCGCGAAATAAATACCGCTGCGTTTGATGGCGAGAGCACCGATCGCCAAACCAAGTAGCCCGGCGGCCAAGACTGAAACGACAATCGCCAGTTCTGGTGAGAATCCCCAAACTTTGATCGCGTGACCGAGCGTGTATGCCGATGTCCCGAGGAAAGCGGCATGGCCGAAGGAGAGCAACCCGGTGTAACCCAGTAAGAGATTAAAAGCACATGCAAACAAGGCGTAGCACATGACTTTCATCACGAAGATAGGATAAATCCCTGCTGCCGGCACGAGCGCCAGCAGGACCAGAAAGACAAGATAACCAAAAGCTTGACGATTCATTTTTCTTTACCGAAGAGCCCGGCGGGACGGAACAAGAGGACGATGGCCATGATGATGAAAACCACGGTGCTTGAGGCTTCAGGATAAAAAACTTTGGTAAGTCCTTCGATAATCCCTAAGCCGAGGCCAGTCACAATGGCACCAAGAATGGATCCCATGCCACCAATCACGACCACGGCAAACACAACGATGATGAGGTTAGATCCCATCAGGGGCGAAATCTGCAGCACGGGTGCTGCTAAGACGCCAGCAAACCCAGCGAGCGCGACGCCAAAGCCATAGGTGAGCGTTACCATCAAGGGGACATTGACCCCGAACGCTTCGACCAGTCGAGGATTTTCTGTCCCGGCGCGCAGTAAAGCCCCAAGACGGGTTCGTTCGATGATGAACCAGGTGAAGAAGCACACCACGACCGACGCGACAACCACCCAGGCGCGGTAATTCGGCAGAATCATGAAGCCCAAGTTAGTCGCGCCTCGAAGGGCGTCAGGTGTCGCGTAGGGCTGGCCGGACACCCCGTAAAAGCTTCGCAATAATCCCTCTAGCATCAGTGTGATCCCGAACGTCAGCAGCAGGCCATATAAATGATCAAGCTTGTAGAGATGCTTGAGCAGGAATTTTTCAATGAAGATGCCGAATATACCCACCAAGATCGGCGCAACAGCGAGCATGACCCAATAATTCAAGCCCAGATAAGACATACCCATCCAAGCAAGAAAGGCACCCAACATATAGAGTGCACCGTGCGCAAAATTGATGACGTTGAGAAGGCCGAATATAACGGCTAAACCGAGAGACAAAATTGCATAAAAAGAGCCATTCACCAGGCCTAGCAAGAGCTGGCCCAGAAAAGCTTGTATTGGGATACCAAAAATTGTCATCATCGTGTGTGGCGCAGCAAGAAAATAATCTGTACTAAAAGGCCCCTGTCGAGAGAGAACAGGGGCCTGAGAGTGTTACTTGGTCACGAGCGAGCAAGTCGACTCGGATAATTTGGTGAACACGTCTTCACCGGGCAGCGCCGCGAGCACTTTGTAGTAATCCCAAGGTGCTTTCGATTCGGCCGGTGTTTTCACTTGCATGAGATACATTTCATGAATCATGCGACCGTCTGCCCTGACGTAACCGTCTTTGGCAAAAAAGTCATTGACCTTGTTGGACTTCATCCATTTCATCATGGTCTCAGCGTCGTCCGAACCAGTCTCTTTGACCCCCTTCAGGTAAAAGCTCACTGAAGAGTAATCGGCAGCATGCAACATGGAAGGCTGATGTTTGCTGCGAGCGACAAATTTTTTCGTCCACTCACGCGAGGCGTCGCTTTGATCCCAGTACCAACCATCCGTCAGATACATGCCCTGTGTTGCTTTCAAGCCCAGTGCGTGGATATCATTAATAAACAGCAACAGGCCAGCCATTTTCATGGTTTTGGTGATGCCAAACTCGTCAGCCGCTTTAATAGAATTGACAGCGTCGCCGCCGGCATTCGCTAAGCCGAGAATTTGAGCGCCAGACCCTTGCGCTTGCAGCAGAAAGGAAGAAAAATCCGAGGTATTGAGCGGGGCTTTGACGGCACCTTTGATTTCACCGCCGTTCGCTTTGATCACGGCTGTTGTGTCACGCTCAAGTGCTTGACCAAAGGCGTAGTCAGCTGTCAAAAAGAACCAGGTTTTACCACCATCTTTAACGACTGCACCACCCGTGCCACGTGCCATCGCAACGGTGTCGTAGGCGTAATGAACGGTGTAGGGCGTACATTGCTTGTTGGTGAGATCGGAGGTGCCCGCACCAATTGAAATAAAGGGCTTTTTCTTCTCAGCAGCCACGGTTGCCAGCGCTAAATTTACGCCTGAGTTGGTGCCGCCGATCAACACGTCGAGATTTTTCTGATCGAACCACTCTCGGGCGCGTGCGGTCGCGATGTCTGATTTATTTTGATTGTCTGCCACCAGCAATTCGATTTTCTTGCCGTTGATACTACCACCGGCGTCTTCAATGGCCATGCGGATCGCCTCGGCGCCAGCGGGGCCGTCGATATCAGCGTAAACACCAGACATGTCGGTGATGTAACCAATTCGAATGACATCATCGGACACTGCCGCTGATGCGATTTGGGTACTCATACCGAGACCCGCCAAAAGCAGTGCTGCGCTCAAGTTACTTAATTTCAAGACATTCTCCTTGGTGGGCAAGTGCCAAAACTGGCTCATGCGCCGGTGCAAAATAAGGGATAACGGTGGTAACAACTATCAAGACTGCGATCATACAAGGAACTTCGGGCTTAAACCCCAAGCAGTTCGTTCAGGACGCCTTGTTTTGAAGCCAGCTCTTTAGCGTCGAAGTGCTCGACAATTTGCCCGTGCTCCATGACGTAAAAGCGATCCGCTAGCGGCGCCGCAAACCTAAAGTTCTGTTCGACCATCACGATGGTGTAGCCCTTGGCTTTTAGCGTCGTGATCATTCTCGCGAGTGCTTGCACGATCACCGGTGCTAAACCCTCTGAGATTTCGTCGAGCAGCAGCAGATTTGCACCCGTTCGCAGGATACGCCCCACTGCCAGCATTTGCTGCTCACCGCCAGATAAGCGAGTGCCAGGCGAGTTCTTTCGCTCAAGCAAATTGGGAAACATTTCATATATTTCTGACAACGACATACCGCCGCCCAGCGCGCCAACGGGGGGTGGCAAAAGCAGATTCTCTTCACAAGAAAGGCTAGCAAAAATCCCTCTTTCTTCTGGGCAATAACCGACCCCAAGGTGAGCGACTTTGTACGTGGGCATTTCAATGGATTCAGTACCGTGGATACGGATAGAACCTTTACGTGAGCCAGTGAGCCCCAGGATAGACCGCAGGGTGGTCGTGCGACCAGCCCCGTTTCGGCCGAGCAAGGTCACGACCTCACCTTGATTGACCGTCAAATCTACCCCGTGCAGGATATGAGATTCACCATACCAGGCGTTCAGGCCTGAAATCTCGAGCGCTGGCGTGGTCATGCGTGGGCTCCTTCGAGTTCGCCCTGGGTGGTGCCCATATAGGCCTCCATGACCAACGGATTGCGGGATACGCTGGCATAGTCACCTTCCGCGAGAACGGATCCTCTGGCCAGCACCGTGATTTGACTCGCGATTTTAGAAATCACACTCATATTGTGTTCGACCATCAGAATGGTGCGACCTTCGCTGACTCGTTTGATCAGCTGCGTGACTCGTTCGACATCCTCATGCCCCATGCCTTGCGTCGGTTCATCGAGAAGCATGAGCTCGGGCTCCATCGCGAGGGTCGTCGCAATTTCAAGGGCGCGTTTGCGTCCGTATGGAAGACTGCTGGTGATCGTGTCGGCAAACTCGCCGAGATCTACTTGATCTAGCAGTTGCCTTGCACGATCATTGAGTTGATCGAGGCAGCGCTCGCTGCGCCAGAAATGAAAAGACAGCCCCGTCTGCCGTTGCAGGCCAATACGCACGTTCTCAAGAACCGTCAGATGCGGGAAAACAGCAGAAATCTGGAACGAACGAATAATCCCGCGCCGGGCAATTTGCGCAGGGCGATCTTCAGTAATGTCGATGCCGTTGAAATGAATCTTGCCTCGAGTGGGTGCCAAAAATTTTGTGAGCAAGTTAAAGCAAGTCGTCTTGCCTGCCCCGTTAGGGCCAATTAATGCGTGAATGTGCCCGCGTTGGACGCTGAGCGCGACATCGTTGACGGCTACAAAGCCGCGGAACTCTTTGGTGAGCCCCTGAGTCTGAAGAATAATGTCGCTCATGCTGGAGATTCCGAAAATACCGATATAGATGTTCGAGTATGAGCAAATGTGACTAAAACTTCAATTCGGGTTTGTCATAGTGCCCAATTTTCGCTCGGACGACTTGACTTTAGGTTAACTCACTGTGCCTTGGTCTTGTTTCGATATTCGCATAGATCGGCGATGCCGCATTGTGGGCACTTGGGTGTTCTTGCGACACAGACGTAACGCCCTTGCAAGATAAGCCAGTGGTGGGCGTCAAGCAGGAATTCTTCGGGGATAAATTTGAGGAGTTTCTTCTCGACGGTGAGGACATCTTTGCCCGGGGCGATCCCCGTTCGATTGGACACTCGAAAGATATGAGTATCGACCGCCATTGCCGGCTGACCAAAGGCTGTATTCAGCACGACATTGGCGGTTTTTCTACCAACGCCGGGCAAGGCCTCTAGCGCTTCTCTTGTTTGTGGCACTTCTGCGTCGTGCCGCTCGATCAGCAAAGCACAGGTGCTGATGACGTTCTTAGCTTTGGTTTTGTAGAGACCGATACTTTTAATGTAATCACATAACCCAGCTTCACCGAGCGCGAGCAGGGCGTCAGGCGTGCCGTAGCTTGGGAACAATTTGCGTGTGGCAAGGTTGACCGATTTGTCGGTCGCTTGTGCCGACAAGATAACGGCGATCAACAACTGAAAGACGCTCGCGTACTCAAGTTCTGTCGTGGGGCTGGGGTTCGCCGTCCGTAAGCGAGAGAAAATTTCGTGCCGTTTGAGCTTGTTCATGGGTCTGCGCGGCGCGCGCGCGCGCGAGCGAGCATTTGAGCGATCAGCGCTTGCTTGTCCTCTTGAGTCGCCGGCGAACCCACCGGTGAGGCGTTGGAAGCCGCATCCGGTGAAGCGTCAGGAGGATCAAATCTGAGCGTGTCGGGCGTGTTGGTTGCTCTGTTCAGACGCGCAAGGTAGCGCCCTTTGGCGAGTGAGGCATCGGCCGATGTCCAGGCTCGCTCGGGTTCAACATCCACCATGCTGATGCAATCCACCGGGCAGGGGGGAAGGCATAAATCGCAACCTGTGCAGTGATCTGCGATCACGGTGTGCATGCGTTTCGCCGCACCGACAATGGCGTCAACCGGGCATGCCTGTATGCAAAGCGTGCACCCAATACAGTGTTGTTCGTCAATGACGGCCACCTGTAGGCGACGATGCGTGCCACAAGTAAGATCCAGCGGGATGGCATCCTGCTTCAGCAGTCTGGCCAGTTTGATGATGCCATCATCCCCACCTGGCGGGCATCGGTTGATCGCCGCCCCACCTGAGGCAATCGCCTCAGCGTAAGGTCGGCATCCCTGATAGCCGCATTTTGTGCACTGGGTCTGAGGCAGCAGATCGTTGATCTGATCGGCTAGCATACGAAAACCATCAGGCCTGGCGGATGAACTCGGCTATCTGCGGACAAATGGCGTTGCGCCAGCGGCTACCCGAAAAAATACCGTAATGGCCACAGTCAGGCGCGGTGTAATGCTTTTTGCGAGCACTCGGGATGTTTTTACACAGATCTTGAGCGGCTCTGGTTTGACCTTCGCCAGAGATGTCGTCCAATTCGCCTTCGATCGTGAACAAGGCCACAGACTTGATATCTGCTGGTTTTACGAGCTTTCCGTCGACTTCCCAAGTGCCGTTGGGCAAATCGAAATCCTGAAACACAATGCGGATGGTGTCCAGATAGAACTCAGCGGGCATATCCAGCACGGCGTTGTATTCGTTGTAGAAACGGCGGTGTGCTTGCGCATCGTCATCATCGCCCCGCAACAGATCGAGGTAGAAATCGTAGTGAGATTTCATATGGCGATCAGGATTCATGGCAATGAACCCGGCGTGTTGCAGAAACCCGGGGTACACCCGACGACCAAAGCCTGGATGGCGCGGAGGAACGGGATGAATGACTTGATCCTCAAACCACTCATAGGGCCGCGTGGTCGCCAGCCGGTTTACTTGAGTGG
Source organism: Jezberella sp. (assembly GCF_964834465.1). Classification (NCBI taxonomy): domain Bacteria; kingdom Pseudomonadati; phylum Pseudomonadota; class Betaproteobacteria; order Burkholderiales; family Alcaligenaceae; genus Jezberella; species Jezberella sp. The sequence goes on along the minus strand of NZ_CBAZRM010000006.1, from coordinate 44,889 downwards.
GTGAGCAGCGGGGGTCGATTGGCCCCCCCATCATGACCATACTTTTTGGCAATGCTGGGCTCTTGTCCGACGCCATGAGTGAAATCGCGGCAAGCACTGGAACGGTTGGCTGACAAACTGAAATGACGTGCAGGTCTGGCGCCAGGTGTTCTACAAACGTGCGAACCAATTTGACGTAATCGTTCAGGTGGAATGGGCCATGAGACAACGGGACCATGCGTGCGTCTACCCAATCAGTGACATAAACGTCGTGGTTCTGGATAAGGGCTCGGACGGTATCGCGCAAGAGTGTTGAATGATGACCCGACAGTGGCGCGACCACCAGGACTTTGGGCTGTGTCACGGCGGTCTTGGCGGGAAGGTCTCGCGCAAAATGGATCAAATTGCAAAAGGGCGTCGCCAATTCCGTCTCGATCGTGACAGCGACTTTGTTGCCGTTGACTTCAGTCTCGGTCAACATCCATTCGGGCTTTTCGTAGCGTCTGCCCAAGCGATGAATCAGTTCGTAACCCGCAGCAAGGTTGCGCGCCAACGGTGTGTAGGCAAGTGGGCTGCTAGGATGAGAAAATAGAGCTGAGCTGATATTTGCAAAGGCAGCCATCGGCCCGAGGATTGCGTGCTGTACTTCATCATGCAACTTATAAAGCATGCCGGTGTCCCAATAATAGTTGTGATTAGCGTTGGTAGATTACTATGGCTCAAACTTATTATCGCTCAAACCAATGCTGCGCCGCAACAAGTCGAGTGAACTAAGTGTTTTACCTCTGCTTTGTGGCTAAAGTACGACGAACAAAGTCCATTTGTGCGCGTTAATACTAGGAATCACCAGTAGTTTTCAACCGCAAGATTGCCCGGCACGCCACGGCGGCCCGCAGCGAACCCTTGCGCAGCCAGCAGTGCGCGCATGTCGGTCACCATCGCAGGATTGCCGCACAACATGATTCGCGATGTTTCAGCGTTGAGCGGTACTTGCAATCTTTGCTCAAGCTCGCCGGTGGATAGCAGGTCTGTCATTCGTGCGGCAGTCGTGAGCGTCGGGTGGACGTGGGGTGACAGTGCTTTGTCGGTCGGCTCTCGCGAGGTCACCGGTAAATAGATGAGCGATTTGCCAGCTTGTATCATCTCGAGCAACTCCTCGCGGTAAGCAAGCTCGTTGGCTTGCCTTACCCCATGAATGAGAATCACTCTTTTAAATTTGGACCAGACCGCGTCATCTCGCAGCATCGCAAGGTAGGCCGATAGGCCAGTGCCGGTGGAGATCAACCAGAGGTCTTCTCCGTCGATAAACCGCTCAAGGGTCAAAAATCCATAGACAGTCTTATCGACGAAAATCCGATCACCAACGCAGAGCTTCGCCATGGGTGGACTGAACGTGCCGTTGGGGACGAGCACCGACAAAAACTCAAGTTCGTCGTCTGCCGGGGCGGATACCATGGAATACGCGCGCCACTGGTTTGGGGTTACACCACCGCTCTGATCATCGACTGAGAGCCCTAGTCTCGCAAATTGACCCGGTAAAAAATTGAACGCTGTATCGCGCGTGACGCGCAGCGAAAACAATTTCTCATCCAGCCAGACCTTGGTCGCGGTCACCGTCTGGGTGGTGTACCGAAGGTCGTTATTGGCCTCGCTTGCGTCGCTCGCGTTACCCAAGCTAATTACCTTTCAAGGTATTTGAGTTTGTCGGTCATGCCGTTCCAGTTGTCAGCATCAGGAAGTGGCTTTTTCGACCGACTAATGCTGGTAAACGCGGGCGAGTTCACCAGCTCGGCGTTCAGGGCGATGAATTTAACTTGATCCGCGGGCAAATCTTCTTCAGCGAAAATAGCGTTTGCAGGGCACTCAGGGATACAGACTGCACAGTCAATGCACTCGTCGGGATCGATGATGAGAAAGTTCGGCCCCTCTCTGAAGCAATCGACCGGACAGACATCGACACAGTCGGTAAATTTGCATTTGATACAGTTTTCAGTCACGACGTGCGTCATCGGGCTCACCAGCGTTTAAAGTTATTTGCAGAAGTACAGATCAGGGATTTTACCTAATCGTGCGAAAGAGGCCCGAAAAGCCCTATCGATCATGGCGGCTATGCTATGGTTAGGCTCATTGTTGAAAAATCATGATTATTAAGTCACTACTCGATACCGACCTGTATAAGTTCACGATGATGCAGGTTGTTTTGCATCATTTTCCGGCCGCACAGGTTGAATACCGGTACCGTTGCAGAACGCCCGGGGTGAACCTGCGCCCCTACATGGAAGAAATCCGCAGCGAAATCAGAGCGTTGTGCCAGCTGCGGTTTACCCAACAAGAACTAACCTACTTAGGTGGGTTGCGCTTTATCAAAAGCGATTTCATTGACTTTCTCGACTTTTTTCAACTGTCTGAAAAACGAATTGAAGTCACTGAAGGCCAGAACCCCGGCGAGATAGAGATTACGGTCAAAGGGTCATGGCTGCACACGATTCTTTTTGAGATCCCCGTGTTGGCGATTGTCAACGAAGTATATTTTCGTAACGTTTGCCCTAATCCGCCTTGGGAGGAGGGCCGCAAACGGCTACAAACCAAGATGCATCTTGTTCTCGATGCCCCCGATCTCGCGCAGTTCAGAGTGGCAGAATACGGTACACGCCGCCGGTTTTCGCATGCCTGGCATGAAGAAGTTGTCTTGACCATGAAGGCCCAGATGGGCGAACACTTTGCTGGCACCAGCAACGTTTGGTTTGCCATGAAGCATGGGGTCACCCCCTTAGGGACGATGGCGCACGAGTACCTTCAAGCCTGCCAAGCGTTGGGCCCCCGACTGAGAGATTCTCAAGTATTTGCGTTAGAGACATGGGCAAAAGAGTATCGGGGTGACCTAGGTATCGCCTTATCCGACGTGTATGGGCTTGATGCCTTTCTACGCGATTTCGACATGTACTTTTGCAAACTGTTTGATGGTGCGCGGCATGATTCTGGGGATCCGTTGGATTGGGGCGAGCGAATGCTGGCCCACTACGCCAACAATCGCGTCGACCCCAGAACCAAAACCCTGGTGTTCTCTGATGCATTGACGATTCCGCGCGCCATTGAAATCACTCGGCGTTTTGCGGGTCGGTGTAAAACTTCTTTTGGTATTGGTACCAATCTCACCAACGATTTGGGGCACGAACCTTTGCAGATTGTCATGAAAATGGTGAGATGTAATGGTCAGCCTGTCGCTAAAGTGTCGGATGCACCCGAGAAAACGATGTGCGATGATCAAGCCTACCTTGCCTACCTGCGGCAAGTGTTTGAACTACCCCCTGTTTAAATGTAAGTTACTGAAGGAGTCTCAATGAGCGACATTACTCGAGTCAACGTAGGAAAGCGTCTTTCCGATATGGCCGTGCACGGCGGCGTGGCTTATCTGGCAGGTCAGGTCGCCGATGATGTGACGCAGGACATCACCGGTCAAACGGCACAGATCTTGGCAACCATCGACAGTTTGCTCGCGCAAGCTGGTACCAACAAGACCCGCATTCTGATGGCTCAGATTTTTGTTGCCAATATGAAAGAGTTTGACGGCATGAATAAAGCGTGGGACGCTTGGGTTGCAGAGGGCTTTGCCCCGCCGCGCGCGACCATCGAAGCACGATTGGCAAATGCTGATTACAAAGTTGAGATTGTGGTGACGGCAGCCGTCTAAGCGGGGATGAAAGAGGACGCCGATTTACTCGGCAGGGTGAGGCAATGGGCTGAGCCCCGCTGCGCAGCGCTCGAGACCCCGGCTGGCGAGTCTTATTTTGCTCACGCGACGGGGTCTGCAGACATTTTGCGAGATATTCAGGCCGATGCGGTGACTCAGGCTGCTGCGTTGTTGATCGGCCTTCCTGAGGCGGTTGGATCTTCGCAGCACGACGAAATAAGTCAGACCTTTGGCGCTGAAATTGCGTCCTTGGTTCAAGGCACCAAGGCCTTGCTGCGGCTTGGCTCCATCGTGAGCGGCGCGGATTCAACGGCGTCCGATAGCAGTGGTCAAAAAGAAATGTTGCGCAAGATGCTGTTGGCGATGGCTGCTGACTTGCGCATCGTGCTGATTCGCCTTGCGTCCCGACTTCAAACCTTACGCTGGTTTGCTGCATCGAAAACCCCGTGCGATCCCCTTCTGGCACGCGAAACGCTTGATTTGTACGCACCATTAGCTAATCGCCTGGGCATCTGGCAACTTAAGTGGCAAATGGAAGATCTGGCCTTTCGTTTTACCGACCCTCAGCGCTATAAAGCGATCGCTGGTTTGCTTGAAGAAAAGCGAGTCGAACGTGAGCTATTTATACAAGCGTCGATCGATCAGCTGACTCGATCGTTGGCCGAGTTAGGCGTAAAGGCGGAGGTCTCGGGTCGACCCAAACACATCTACAGTATCCATAACAAGATGCTGACGAAACAGATTGAATTTAGCGAGCTGTTTGATGTGCGAGCGTTGCGAATCATTGTTGATGACGAGCGCGATTGTTACACGGCCTTGAGCGTTGTGCATGAGCGCTGGGTGCCCGTTTCTAACGAATTCGATGATTATGTATCGCGCCCTAAACCCAATGGTTATAGGTCTCTGCATACCGTTGTCGCAGACGATCAAGGCAGACCATTCGAGATCCAGATCCGCACGCAAGCCATGCACGAGTTCGCTGAATTCGGGATGGCGGCCCACTGGCGCTACAAAGAGTCTGGTGCAAAAGGGGGACAAGTCAGCGCCTCAGGTCGCTATGACCGTCAACTGGCCTGGATGAGGCAGCTGCTTGCCTGGAAGGCCGATGCGGGCGGCAAGGGGACCACCTCAATCCCCTTGGCCGTCCCTCAAGACGACCGGATCTATGTCCTTTCTCCCCAAGCCCGCGTGATTGAACTCCCCGTGGGGGCGACAGCGGTCGATTTTGCTTACCACTTACATTCTGACCTGGGACACCGTTGCCGAGGGGCTCGCATTGACGGTCAAATGGTGCCACTGCAAACCAAATTGCAAACGGGGCAGACGGTCGAAATTGTGACGACGAAATCGGGAGGACCTTCTCGCGATTGGCTCAATCCACAGCTTGGCTTTCTGGCCAGTCATCGGGCCAAGGCTAAAGTACGAGCGTGGTTCAATGCCATCGAGTTGCAGCAACGCGTCGTGCAGGGTCAAGTGCTGGTCGAAAAAGAATTGCAGCGCTTAGGTAAAACCGCCGTTAATCTGTCTCAACTTGCACAACAACTCGGGTTTGCCAATGCTGAAGATCTATACGTCTCGGCGGCAAAAGAAGAATTCAGTCTGCGGCAGATTGATAGTGCCTTCCAACCGGTCGAAGCGCCCCAAGAGATCGGGGCACAGGATTTAGTTACCCATCATTCGAGTGCCGGCAATGCGGCGCAGGGTGGCAAGAGCGGTGTCTTGGTGGTTGGGGTAGATTCTCTATTGACCCAGTTGGCGCGTTGCTGCCGCCCAGCGCCACCCGATCAGATTCAAGGCTTCGTCACGCGCGGTCGCGGCGTTTCGGTTCACCGAACCGACTGCTCAAGTTTTACTGAGTTGCGGGCGCGACAGCCTGAGCGAGTCATTGACGTCGCGTGGGGCGCGGTTGCCACGGGCGTCGTTTATCCCGTTGATTTGCTTGTGCAGGCGCAAGACCGTTCAGGCTTGCTGAGAGATCTTTCCGAAGTTTTCGCTCGACTCAGACTCAACGTGGTCGCCGTCAATACTCAGAGTAAACGGTCGTTAGCCCAGATGGGGTTCACCGTTGAAGTGCATGATGGCGTCGAGTTGCAACGTGGCTTGCAAGCATTGATGGATGTCAAAGGCGTCATGAGTGCCACACGGCGCTAAACCAGGCGATCGTTCGAGAGGCAAACTCAGCGTAAGCCCCTACCGACACTAGCGATATTTATTGGCACATACTGCTAAACTTGACGATTGAGTGCTGTGGATGAATGGCATATTGTTGCCTACATCAGTCCTTTTTTGGGGAGCCCGTTTTGAAACCCTATGATTTTCCTGATGCCCGCGGGCACTTTGGCCCTTACGGCGGTGTTTTTGCTGCTGAAACCTTGATGCAGGCGATCGAACAACTGCGTGTCGCGTACGAAAAATATCGCTACGACCCCGACTTTCTCGCTGAATTTGCCGACGAGCTCAAACACTTTGTAGGCCGTCCAACGCCGGTTTATCACGCCAAACGCTGGTCAGAAGAGATGGGGGGGGCGCAGATTTGGTTCAAACGCGAAGACCTCTGTCATACCGGTGCGCATAAGATCAACAACAGCCTGGGTCAGGCCCTGTTGGCCAGACGCATGGGCAAAAAACGCATCATCGCAGAGACGGGTGCTGGCCAACACGGTGTTGCTACCGCCACCGTTTGCGCACGCTACGGGATGGAGTGCGTGGTCTACATGGGCAGCGAAGACGTCAAGCGTCAGGCGCCTAATGTCTACCGCATGAAGTTGCTGGGTGCGACGGTTGTCCCCGTCGAATCCGGGTCTAAAACCCTGAAGGATGCGTTGAACGAAGCGATGCGTGACTGGGTCACCAACGTCGACGACACCTTCTACATCATCGGTACTGTGGCTGGTCCACATCCTTACCCGATGATGGTGCGTAACTTTCATTCTGTGATTGGCAATGAATCCATTGAACAGATGCCACTCTACGCAGGTAAGCAACCGGATTGCGTCATTGCTTGCGTCGGTGGCGGCTCTAATGCCATGGGGATTTTCCACCCCTACATCCCGCACGAGGGCGTCAAACTCGTGGGGGTTGAGGCTGCAGGCGAGGGCATTGCGACAGGCAAACACTCTGCCTCACTGACCGCAGGGACTGTGGGTGTCTTGCATGGCAATCGTACTTATGTTTTGCAAAATGAAGACGGTCAGGTGATTGAGACTCACTCGATTTCTGCTGGTCTGGATTACCCAGGCGTTGGTCCCGAACATGCCTGGTTAAAAGACAGTGACCGCGCATCATATGTCAGTGTGACAGACGAAGAGGCGTTGGCAGCTTTTCATCATTGTTGCCGCATCGAAGGGATTATTCCGGCCCTTGAGACTTCACACGCACTCGCACACGCAGCCAAGCTGGCGGCGACCATGCGTCCCGACCAAGTTATTTTGGTGAGCTTGTCAGGTCGGGGCGACAAGGATATGAACACAGTCGCTCAACACTCAGGTCTGACGCTGTAAAGGTTGATAGGTAGATGTCTTTGAATATAAATCGTATCGGTCGCGCGTTTACCCGTGCCGCCACTCAAAACCGCGCTGCGCTGATCCCTTATATCGCTGCGGGCAATCCATTACGTGAATCAACCGTGCCGCTGATGCATGCGCTCGTTCAAGCGGGTGCTGACGTCATCGAATTGGGTATCCCTTTTTCGGATCCCCAGGCAGACGGTCCTGTGATCCAACGTGCGTCAGAACATGCGATCCGACTCGGCGTGGGCTTGAGGCACGTGTTGGATATGGTGGCTCAGTTTCGTGAAACCGATCAACAGACCGCCATCGTTTTGATGGGCTATGCCAATCCGATTGAGCGCATGGGACAAAAGGCGTTTGCCGAAAAAGCCCAGGTGGTTGGGGTTGATGGCTTGCTGGTGGTTGATTACCCTCCTGAAGAAATCACGCAATTCGCCGACATGTTGGCCCAGCATCACATTGCCCCCATCTTCTTGTTGGCACCAACCTCGACAGAAGACAGAATCAAAGCCGTTGGCCAGATGGCCAAGGGTTACGTCTACTATGTGTCGCTCAATGGGGTCACAGGTGCGGGTAACCTGGATGTCAATGATGTGGCGACACGCTTGGCGGGTATTCGCAAGCACGTCACTTTACCTGTCGGTGTTGGCTTTGGCATCAGCGATAGTCAGAGCGCGCAGCAAATCGGTCAAGTCGCCGATGCCGTGGTGATTGGCAGTAAGCTGATCGACACCATGACAAAGGCTTGGGCAGGTTTGCCAGTCGATCAACAGTCTGACGCGGCGATCAAGGCAGGCGCGGCTTGGTTGCATACGATACGCCTGGCGCTCGATCAGGGGCGTGGGGCCACTGGGAGGCACTCATGAGTTGGTTGGGTAAATTACTGCCGCCTCGAATCAATAAGGCGTTGCCGGCAGATATCGCTGCAAGAAGAGTACCTGAGGGACTGTGGGCGAAATGCCCGTCGTGCGAGGCGGTCCTTTACAGCGAAGACTTGTCAGCAAATTTACACGTCTGTCCAAAATGTGATCATCACATGCGGATCAACGCCCGCACCCGACTTGATTCGCTACTGGACATAGAAGGGCGTGTTGAGATCGGCGCCGACATCCAGTCAGGTGATCCGCTTGTGTTCAAAGACTCGAGAAAATATCCGGATCGTCTGAAAGAAGCGGTTGAGCAAACCGGTGAAACAGATGCGCTGGTCACGATGAGTGGGACGATCATGACCATTCCCTGCGTAGTCTCGTGCTTCGAGTTTCAATTCATGGGCGGCTCAATGGGCTCGGTCGTGGGTGAGCGCTTTGTTCGCGGTGTTCAAACAGCCATTGAGCACCGTATCCCGTTTATTTGTGTCGCAGCCTCAGGTGGCGCACGCATGCAAGAGAGCCTTTTCTCGCTCATGCAAATGGCCAAGACCAATGCCATGCTGACTCGCCTGTCTGAAGCGGGCCAACCGTTCATCAGTGTCTTGACCGATCCGACCATGGGTGGTGTTTCTGCCAGCTTTGCTTTTATGGGTGACGTGGTGATCGCTGAGCCCCGTGCCTTGATTGGCTTTGCTGGGCCGCGTGTGATTGAATCGACTGTGCGCGAAAAATTGCCCGAGGGTTTTCAACGGTCAGAGTTTTTACAGCAGAAAGGTGCCGTAGATATGGTGGTTGATCGTCGCCAGCTGCGCCAAGAAATCGCCAAGTTATTGGCGCTGCTGACCAATCAAGCGATTGACGCGGTGGTTAGTTAGACGAGCGTCAATCGTGATGATGAAAGCAACCCAGGCACTGTGATCAGGTCTGGGTTTTTTGTTGTCTTGAACTTACCAAACCATGAGGGCTTCACGCGGAAAACTGGTCTTCCAAGAGGCAGGGCGTTTTTCGCGCAACGCGGTTAAGCCTTCGTGTGCTTCATCACGCATGGCTTGCGCAAAGGCGGTCGCGCAATCATCGAGCAGTGTGGTGAGCCCCCGCTCGGAAACTGCCCAATCATTGCGGTAAGACAGTCGCTTGGTTGCCATGACTGCATTTGGGCCGCAGGCACTGATGTTGTCGAGGACGGCTACCAGTCGGTTGCGCATGGCATCCATATCCGGCTCAACAAAATCGACCAGACCTAGCTGCAAGGCGTCGCTTGCGTTGAACCTTTCGGCGGTTAGCATCAATCGGCGCGCGGCTTTAGCGCCGATACGTTCAATCACGAATGGTAGGATCTGTGCCGGCAGTAAACCCAGTTTGGCTTCTGTGAAGCAGAATTTGGTGTCGACAATCGCCATCGAGATGTCAGCAGCGGCCACTAAGCCAGCACCGCCACCCATGGCTGCCCCTTGAGCGGCAACCACCACTGGTTTGGGAAACTTTCTTAATTGCTCTAAAAAAGTCCCAAAGGAGCGATTGCTGGTCGCGATGGGATCGCTACCATCTGCATTCATCGGCGCCGCCAAGCGCTCTTGGAAATTGCCAAGATTACCCCCGGCACTAAAAACTGACCCGTACCCTCTGAGCACCACTGCGCGTATGCTGGGATCGAGGCTGGCTTGATCAATGGCCGATGAGAGTGCTGCAACGACATTTGGCCCAAGCGGGTTACGTATATCTGGCTGGTTGAAGGTCAAGAGCAAAAAACCCGCAATGGTTTCTTGTTGGATGGCCTCGTCTTTTTCGCTGGTATTCATGGTTAACGTTTTCTCTTTTTCGTGATTGACTTCGCGTTTGGGTCGATATCAGCAGACGGTAAGCTGTGTTCAGGGGCTTGCAGCATGCCGGCAAAGCTTTTGCTGATGTCCAGAACACCGCGCTGCAGCAGTGAGGTCGCCTTTGCCTTTGATAATCCCTCGGCGCGCGCTTCAAGGTTGGCAAGTAGATAAGTTACTGATCTCACCATCAATGCCCACCGAAGGCGAAAAGTTGCTTCAGATAAATGCTTCACTTCTTGTTGCACTAATCCCGCAATTTGCCTCATGCCTGTGTCGAACTTGCCTTTGATAAAGCCCGGTAAGTCAACACCGCCATTCACGAAACTATGCGCTAAGAAACGCCGGAAATAGCTGTGGCCGTGGTGAGTGATGATCGGTTGAACGCTCGGCCAAATGAATACGCTCAGCAGTTCAACGACACGATCTGACGTTTGATGAGGTTGCTCTAAAAAATGAGCCAGGCGTTGCGCTCGATCTTTTTCGATTTCGATCATGCGGTGTTCGCAAATCGCATAAATCAAGGCATCCCGAGAACCAAAGTGATAGTGAATGGTCGAGGCATTGCGCTGGTTTGCTTCAGCCACAATTTGCCGAATCGATACACCGAGTAATCCGTTCAGGGCGCAAAGCTTTTCAGCTGCGCGTATTAACTCAAGCTTGGTTTCGATTGAACGTACTTGCGCAGAAGGGTTTGAGGTCGGCGTTTTGGCTGAAGAGGCTGGCGAAGATTTTATTTTCTGACTCATTGTTTGACCATCGACTGTTCGGTCGGCGTTTGACGAAATAATTCAATCGTATTATATTTTAATGCAACAAAAACCATAAGCTATCTTAGAGGCAAAGCGCTCCCGTATGCAAGTTTTCTCAACCGCCATTGACTCATTTTCGGCCGCCTATCGTGAGCAACGTGCCGCGATGCATGCGCTGATCGATGAGGTGAAGTCGCTACAGCAGCGCACCGTCATTGCGTCGCAACGTGCCGCAGACCGCTTTGCAAAACGAGGGCAGTTGTTGCCTCGGGATCGACTAGCCAGGCTGCTCGACCCCGGTCAACCTTTTCTTGAATTGATGAGTCTTGCGGGCTATTGCGGCATCGAAAATCCAGATCCCGCAACCAGTATTCCTGGCAGTGCGGTCATCGCTGGCATTGGCTTCATTCATGGCGTACGCGTCATGGTGGTGGTCAATGACTCGGGCATCGAGGCGGGCGCGATGCAGAACATGACTGGTCGAAAGATCATGCGCTGTCAAGAAATTGCCTTAGAGAATAAATTACCCTTCATCCAATTGGTTGAAAGTGCTGGTGCAAATCTGCGTAGTTATCGAGTTGAACGTTTCGTCAATAGTGGTGGCATGTTTCGCAATCTTGCTCGCTTATCTGCTGCAGGGCTACCGGTTATCTCTTGTGTGCACGGCTCTTCGACGGCGGGTGGTGCCTATTTGCCTGGTCTTTCGGATTATGTCGTGATGGTGCGCGGTCGGGCGCGTGCGTTTCTCGCGGGCCCGCCGTTGCTGAAGGCTGCAACGGGCGAAATTGCCACCGAAGAAGACTTGGGTGGCGCTGATATGCATGCAACTGTTTCAGGTCTTGCTGATTTTGTGGCAGAAGACGACGCCCATGCCATTACACTCACACGAGAGATTGTGCGCAATCTAGACTGGAATCGCGACAAAGCTCTCGGCGAGACGCGTTCGTTTTTATCGCCTGCGCTGGATATTGATGAACTTGTTGGCATTATGCCAACAGACACGCGAAAACCCGTCGATATGCATGAAGTGATTGCCCGTTTGGTGGACGGCTCAGTGTTTACCGAGTTCAGAGCGAGTTACGGGTCAGCAACGCTTTGTGTTCAAGGGTTTTTGGAAGGGCATGCGGTAGCCTTTATTAGTAATAACGGACCGCTTGATCCGCAAGGGGCAACCAAGGCGGCGCAGTTTATTCAGTTGTGTGATCAAGCAGGCACGCCGATTGTTTATTTGCAGAACACCACGGGCTTTATCGTTGGACGAGCCTCAGAAGAAGCTGGCATGATCAAGCATGGGTCAAAAATGATTCAGGCGCTCACCAACGCTCGTGTTCCGCAAATCACCTTTTTGTGTGCCTCGTCTTTTGGTGCAGGGCATTACGGCATGTGTGGACGAGCCTTCGGACCTCGCTTCGTCTTCAGTTGGCCCAACGCAAAAACAGCCGTCATGGGTGGGCAGCAAGCTGCTGACACGATGGAGATCGTCGCTATGGGGGTGGCGGCCCGCAGAGGCGAGGCGCCTGATCGGGCAGCACTTGATCAGCAGAAGCAGGCCATCATTGAAAATTTTGAACGACAGTCTGGCGCCATTCACACCAGTAGTCTGATGCTTGATGACGGCCTCATCGACCCGCGAGACACACGTCGCGTGCTCGCACTGACGTTATCCACGTGCCGCGAGGCGCAATCGAAAACGCTCAATCCTATCCAGTACGGCGTAGCTCGGTTTTAAATTAAAAAAGATATCAAGGAGACGTAATGCATTACACCAGCGAACACATCGCACTGCAGGATAGCGTGCGGCAATTCATCGACAAAGAAGTCAATCCCCATGTGGACGAGTGGGAACGTGCGGGGATTTTTCCGGCCCACGAAGTGTTTGGAAAAATGGGCAAGTTAGGCTATTTAGGGGTTCATAAGCCAGTCGAATACGGTGGGCTGGGTTTGGATTACTCCTTTGAAATCGCCTTTTGCGAAGCCATCGGCAGCATCGCAGCACAAGGGGTGAGCATGGCACTTGCCGTGCAGACGGATATGGCCACGCCCGCCTTGGCGCAATTTGGTTCTGACTACTTGAAACGGAATTTCTTGGCGCCAGCGATCTCTGGTGAGCACGTCGTTTCCATTGGCGTTTCTGAAGCCGGTGCAGGATCGGATGTCGCGTCGATTAAAACGCATGCACGTAAAGACGGGGATGACTACATCATCAACGGATCTAAAATGTGGATCACCAACGGGACACAGGCCGATTGGGTCTGTTTGTTGGTGAATACTTCAAGTGATGCCCCTCATCGAAGCAAATCATTGATTTGCGTGCCGTTAAAAGAAAATGGCAAACGAGCTAAAGGGGTTACCGTTCAGAAAATTGACAAGATCGGTATGTGGTCGTCTGATACCGCGCAAATCTTTTTCGACGATGTCCGCGTACCGCAGCGCAATCTGATTGGCGAAGAGGGCAAAGGTTTTATCTATCAGATGATGCAATTTCAAGAAGAGCGTCTGTCCGCCGCGGCGCGACGCGTCACAGCGTTGGATATGTGCATCAACGAAACCATTGAATATACCCGCGGTCGCGTCGCATTCGGGCGGCCGATTCTTGATAACCAAGTGGTCCACTTTAAATTGGCCGAGCTCAAGACCGAGGTAGAGCTGCTGCGCTCATTAGTCTATCGTGCCGCTGATACGCATATGGCTGGTGAAGACATGACTCAACTCGCCTCGATGGCCAAACTGAAAGTGGGCCGGCTTTGCCGGGAAGTCACCGATGCTTGTTTGCAGTATTGGGGTGGGATGGGGTTTACCTTGGACAACCCCGTGTCACGTGCGTATCGCGATCTGCGGTTGATTTCGATTGGCGGTGGCGCTGATGAAGTGATGCTGCAAATCATTTGTAAGAACATGGGCATTTTGCCTAAACGTCCAGCCTAATGAAGAACGTCATGGATGTGCCGGTGATGAACGCTTCTTTTGATTCTGTCTTGGTGGCCAATCGTGGTGAGATCGCCTTGCGCATCATGCGCACGGCTCGTCAACAGGGGTTGCGAGTGATCGCCGTTTATTCAGAAGCGGATCGCAACAGTCCTCATGTGACGTACGCGGATGAAGCGGTTTGTCTTGGATCCAGTGCTGCTGCCGAATCTTATCGCTCGATCCCAAAAATCATTGCTGCGGCAAAGGCCAGTGGCGCAACCGCCATACACCCCGGTTATGGGTTCTTGGCCGAGAATGCCGAGTTTGCAGAAGCGGTGGTCGCGCAAGGGCTGGTCTTTGTTGGGCCCTCTGCTCAAGCCATCCGGTTGATGGGTAATAAGGCTCAGGCAAAAGACATCATGATCGCGGCAGGGGTGCCTTGTATCCCAGGGTATCAGGGCGCGGCTCAAGATGATAAAACCCTGATCGGTCAAGCAGCTCGGATTGGCTTTCCGTTGATGGTCAAGGCAGCTGCCGGCGGCGGTGGTCGCGGGATGCGACTGGTTCGCGACCAGCGTGATGTCTTAACGGCCTTGCAGTCGGCTAGATCTGAGGCGTTGGCATCGTTCGGTTCAGATCAACTGATTCTTGAAAGAGCGATCTTGAATGCAAGGCATGTCGAAGTTCAAATCTTTGGCGATCAAATGGGCAACGTGATTCATTTGGGCGAGCGGGATTGCTCGGTTCAGCGACGCCATCAGAAGTTAATTGAAGAATCACCGTCACCCGCCGTTGATGCCGCGCTGAGAAGTCGAATGGGGGCGACTGCGGTCGCTGCGGGTCAAGCGATCCAGTACGTGGGCGCTGGTACGCTTGAGTTTCTGTTGGGTGATGATGGCAATTTTTGGTTCATGGAGATGAATACTCGTCTTCAAGTCGAGCATGGGGTGACCGAGTTGGTGACAGGCCTTGATCTGGTCGCGTGGCAGCTGAAGGTGGCTATGGGTCAGCCTCTGCCTCTGGCTCAAGAGGACATCACTTGGTCGGGACACGCCATGGAAGTTCGCTTGTGTGCCGAGGACACGACGTCTGGCTTCTTGCCACAAACCGGTCGAGTACTCGCCTGGGATCCTTCGACGACGGCACGCACTGATGCGGCGCTATACGCAGGTCTTGAAGTTTCTGCCTTTTACGATTCGATGCTCGCCAAGATCATGGTGCAGGGCGACACCCGTGAAATATGCATTAATAAACTCCTTAACGCGTGTCATCAGACGGTCTTGCTCGGGCTTCGGCATAACTTGCCTTTCTTGCAAACCTGTTTAGCGCATCAACGCTTCAAAGAGGGGCATGCCACCACCACCTTTATTGATGAATGCTTTGACGATGAGGTCATGGCTCGGCGCCAAACGCCCCAAGTGGTCGAAGTGGCTGCGGCGGTGCTCTTGACTCGGGCAGCAACAGGGGGTAGTTGGACCAACGCACTGGGTTTAAATCATGTCACTAAAGTGGCGTTCGATGGTTTGCCCGCCCGGCTCTGGTCTGTTGATGCGACCAGTGTTGCAGGGCAAGTGCGACTATCCGTTGACCGCAATGAAGAGGTGGTCTCTCTGATGCATGTCGATCAAACACCATCGCTACTGACGTTTGACCTGAATGGCAAGCGCCATCAAGTCCGTTTCGCGGTGGCGAGTCAAGGGCAGTGCTGGTTGCAGCACGCAGGGGCGTTTTACTGTGCAACTGACTTGACCCACGTTCACGAAGCTAAAGATGCTGGGGTATCGGCAAACGCCGGGGTGGTTCGAGCCCCTCTGGCAGGGCGAGTCGCGCAAGTACCGGTGCTGGTTGGTCAACACCTCAAAGCCGGTGATCCGCTGATCGTGATCGAATCGATGAAAATGGAGCACACCCTATTTGCAGCAATCGATGGTGAGATTCAAGAGGTGTCTTGTCAGTCTGGCGATCAAGTGATGGCAGGTCGGGTGCTGGTTCGAATCAAGGCTACGGTGGATGGTTCGGTACCAAAGGCATCCACATGAATAAGGCGATCGTGCGAATAGGAGGCGCCAGTGGTTTTTGGGGTGATTCAACCATCTCGATGCCTCAACTCCTGAGTGTTCCCGAACTGGATTATGTCGTCTTTGATTATCTGGCAGAGACGACCATGTCTCTCTTGCAACGCGCCAGAATGAAAGACCCTCAGTTGGGCTATGCGACCGACTTTGTCAGCGCGGTGATCAAACCATATCTGCAACAATGTATGGCACAAGGCGTCAAACTGATCGCGAATGCTGGCGGTTTGAATCCTCAGGCTTGCGCGCAGGCGATCAGGGATGTTGCCCGTGAACTGGGTCTTGATCCCACGGTGGCAGTGGTGTTGGGCGACGATGTTTCTCCATTGATTGACGGTCTGCGTGAACAGGGGATCGTCGAGATGCAGAGTGGCTTGACGCTTCCCGCTAAGGTATTGTCAGCGAATGCCTATTTAGGGGCGCAACCGATTGCCAGGGCACTGGCCGAAGGTGCCCAGATCGTGGTGACCGGGCGGTGTGTCGACAGCGCCGTGACCTTGGGTGCTTTAGCTTATGAATTTGGTTGGAGTTGGCAGGATTGGGATCGTCTTGCGCAAGGTAGTCTAGCGGGTCACATGATCGAATGCGGCGCACAAGCCACGGGGGGTTTATTTACCGATTGGCAAGAGGTGCCCGATTGGGCCAACATCGGCTATCCCGTGCTTGAGGTCAGCGAAGATGGCAGTTTTGATTTGATCAAACCTGACAATACGGGTGGGCTAGTGTGTGTTGGGGCAGCTGCTGAACAACTCGTGTACGAAATTGGGGATCCCGCTCGTTACGAACTTCCGGATGTTGTCTGTGATTTCAGGCAAGTGCGGATTCGACAAATCGATGCAAACCGCGTGCGAATCGATCACGCCGTCGGACGTCCCCCATCGCCATCCTATAAAGTGAGCGTGACGTGGCAGGATGGTTATCAGATTACGACGCATCAGTTGATCAGGGGGATCGATGCCATCACGAAAGCCCATAAGACTGCAGAGGCCCTGCTGATTCGCACGCGCCGACAACTTCAAACCAATGGGTTTGGAGACTACAGCGAACATCGCGTCGAGTTGCTTGGCTGCGAGTCTCATTATGGTGCGCACGCACAGATTCAAGCGTCACGCGAATTGGTGTTGCGGATCGGGGCTCGCCACGCACACGCAAAGGCGCTGGTATTTCTGCAAAAAGAATCAATCTCTGCGGGTACCTCGATGGGGCCAGGCACGCGAAGTCACTTCGGGGGACGAGCAGATATTCAACCGGTCATCAGGCTATTCTCCTTTCTCATCGACAAGCGTCAGGTAAACGTGCAGGTCAGTGTGGGCGATCAGATGCTGGAAATGCCCATGGTCGACGCTATCGTGCGAAGCGATCCGACCGAGGTCTCGGTGGTGGAGGCAGGTGAGGGCATGGGCACCGATGGTCTTGACGTCCCACTGGTGACGATCGCCTGGGCGCGCAGTGGCGACAAGGGGAACGACGCAAATATTGGCGTGATCGCCCGTCGAGCCGAGTACCTGCCGCTCTTGCGCCAGCAGCTCACCGCAGAACGAGTCAAAAGCTACTTGGCACATTTGGTCGAAGGTGAGGTTGAACGGTTTGATTTGCCTGGGATTCATGCGGTGAACTTCTTGTTACATCAGGCCTTGGGCGGTGGTGGGACGTCGAGCTTGCGGTCTGACCCACTGGCCAAGTCTTTTGCACAAATACTGCTGGACATGCCGGTGCGTGTGCCCAGCCGATTGTTGTCGCTTGCAAAAAAATGACTTAGCATGGCGACAAGTTGGAGACAAAGATAAAAATGACTGATCAAAAGACAGTGAAAACAAAAAATGAAGCGACTGGACCATTGCGAGCTTTGCGTGTCCTTGATTTGTCGCGTGTGCTGGCGGCCCCTTGGTGTACGCAGTTACTCGGTGATCTTGGTGCTGACGTCATCAAGATAGAACGCGTTGGCCCCGGGGATGAATCGAGACAATGGGGACCGCCCTGGGTGCCAGACGCCAACGGCGAACCGACACGTGAATCATCGTATTTTCAGTCGGCCAATCGCAATAAGCGCTCGATGGCGGTCGACTTGTCAAAACCAGAAGGCCAAGCGCTCATCCGCCAGCTTGCCATGCAGGCTGATATCTGTATCGAAAATTACAAGGTGGGTGATCTGGCACGCTATGGGTTGGATTACCCATCGTTGTCCGCCCTGAACGAACGTCTTATCTATTGCTCGGTGACGGGGTTTGGTCAGGACGGCCCTTTCGCTAAACGACCTGGCTACGACTATTTGTTTCAAGGCCTGAGCGGCTTAATGAGCGTCACGGGTGAGCGTGACGATTTACCCGGGGGTGGGCCTCAGCGGTCTGGGGTGCCCTTGATCGACTTGTTTACTGGCATGTACGCGTCAGTGTCTATCTTGGCGGCTCTGCATCACCGAGATGAGACAGGCAAAGGTCAATACATCGATTTGTCTTTGTTGGCGGTTTCGATGGCCCTGAGTTCTGGTCAACTCTCAAATTACATGAACACGGGTAAAGTCCCGCAACGCACGGGTAACGCATCACCTGCGATCACCCCGTACGGTGTGTTTCCCTGTGCCGACGGCGACATTATTATCGCTAGCGCAAACCAAGGCCAGTTTTCAGCCCTGTCTAAAGCGCTGGGGCACCCTGAGTGGGCAACCGACCCGCGCTTTGTCGATAACCCGGCACGGATGGTCAATCTCCCCGCTTTGCGCGCCTGCTTTGCAGAAGTCATGTGCAAGCAACCACGTGCGCACTGGGAAGAAGTTTTTCTGAAAGCAGGGGTACCCGCAGGGCCAATTAATGACTATGCGCAAGCAATGGCTCACCCTCAGGTGCAGCATCTCGAAACTCGGTTTGAATTGCCGCATGGGTTGGGTAAAGCAGTGCCTTTGATTGCTAACCCAATTCGTTTCTCTGACACCCCCGTTAACTATCGTCGTGCGCCACCCCTGTTAGGTGAGCATACTAATGAAATCTTGCGAGACTGGTTAACGCTGACCACTGACGAGATTGAGGCGTTGAAAGCGGCTCAGGTGATTGCAGGGCGAGATTGATTTGAGGCGTCTGTTGTTCGTGACAACTGGCTTATCACAGACTTTGGTGTGCCGGGTACCACGAAAGACAATTGATGGGTACGGAAAGCATTCATGTCTATGGTTGAATCGGTGAATAGGGTTTCCAGTCGATCCTTAAGTTCATCAAGTGTTTCAACGCGATCGGGCATTTTGGCTTTCATATTCGTCATCCCTGCCGAGCCGATGGCGACGACCTCTTGACTTCCATTCATTGATTTCGCGCAACCAATAAAAAGGGCAATCAAATCGATTGCCCTTTTTACCGAGATCAACGACTGGTTATCCTTGTCGTGTCTCGACTTGTACTAATGGTGCACTTGAGACAATGACCGGGGGCTTGCGTTCGCGGCCCAGCTTCTGTGGCACGACGGTTTGCAAACTGACCAGTGCCTGAGCGACGCGGTCTGGGTTGCTCTCGACCCATGTCAATCCGGCTGCTTGCACGATGGCATGCAACGTTGCCTTGTCGGCAACCGGTGCAGGGGCTGGCGTGACGACCGGTGCAGGCGCTGCTATCGACTTGGCATCGACGGCGGTTTCAGCGACGGCTGTGTCAACCACCGGCGCCACAACCTCGGGGGCAGCAACTGCCGTCTGCACTACCGGGGCTGAAACGGCAGCCGAGGCGTCGGCGGAAGGTGCCGTCGTCGGGAACAAAGCAGGTGCCGCGACAGGTGTCGACGCAACCGATTCAACCATCACTGGCACGGCAGCGGCTGTTGCAACCACTGGCACGCTATGCGCAGGCTGGGTCTCATGTGCAGCGACTGGGGTGACAGACACTGACGCCGGGACAGAGAATGCCATTGAATCTGCTGAGCCCGTTGCTGGGTGCAGTGCCACCGCCTGCGTGGGCTGTACGCTTGTTGAGTGCGTATCAATCGAGGTTTGATCGGCATCATCTTCACCGTGCTCAAGATCTGCCTGTTGTTCGTCACTGCCTTGGGTCGTTTGACCATCTTCGTTAGGGCGACGACCACGACGGCTGCGACGACGACGGCGTTTGCGTTCTGGATCACTTTGTTCACCCGCTTGAACCTCATCGCGCAACGTATCCAACTCATCAGTTTGAGTGTCCGCTTGCGATTTGGCGAACCCAGCTGACTGAGCCGCGTCGACGGAATCCAGCCCTTGCAATTTCTCGTCATCCGCAGCTACGCGCGAGACATCCTGACCATCTTCTCGACGGTTACGACCACGACCGCGACGATTGCGATTGTTACGTGAACCTT
The DNA here is from genome assembly GCF_964834465.1 of Jezberella sp. Classification (NCBI taxonomy): domain Bacteria; kingdom Pseudomonadati; phylum Pseudomonadota; class Betaproteobacteria; order Burkholderiales; family Alcaligenaceae; genus Jezberella; species Jezberella sp. The sequence goes on along the minus strand of NZ_CBAZRM010000006.1, from coordinate 24,979 downwards.
GGTCTTCGCTCTGTTCACCGCTATTGGTTGCCGGCGCGCGCGTTGCAGGGTTGTCACGATCCTCATCACGTGCTTGCTTGGCCGGTGGCCGACGATTATTGTCTGTAGAGACCTCCTCGCCATTCACTTTATTGCGGTTCTCACCTCTGGGCTCATTATTGCGACGACCACGCTGATTGCGACCATTGCCACGGCGTGGATCGCCGCCTTCACGGCGAGGTCGGTCACGTGTCTCGGTCGCTGCAGGCGCTGCAACAGGTTCAGCCGGTGACGCACTGCTACCGGTTAACCAGCCCATCAGCCGCTTGAACAATCCAGGCGTTTCAGTGTTTACTTCGCTGACTGCTTTTGCTGTCCGAGCGGGAGAAGGGCTCGACACCGGTGCCGGCTTGGCAGGCGTAATCCCTTTGACCAACGCTTCTGGTTTAGCAATGACTTCTTGCTCTTTTGGCGCCCAGCTCATGTCTGTTGAAGGCGCATCCACCAGGTCGAAACTGGTTTTGACGTCTTCCAGGCGAGGATCGTCGTGACGCAGGCGTTCGATGTGATGATGAGGCGTCTCAAGATGACGGTTAGGAATCAGAATCAAATTCACTTTGAGTCTGGATTCAATCTTGGTGATGTCGCTACGCTTCTCGTTGAGCAAGAAGGTCGCCACGTCGACTGGCACCTGAGCATGAACGGCTGCCGTGTTTTCTTTCATGGCCTCCTCCTGCAACAAACGCAGGACTTGCAGCGCACTCGACTCGGCATCACGAATGACACCCGTGCCGTTACAACGAGGGCAAGTGATGTGCGAGCCTTCGTTCAGTGCAGGACGTAAGCGCTGGCGGGAAAGCTCCATGAGACCGAAGCGTGAGATCTTGCCCATCTGAACGCGGGCGCGGTCAAAGTGCAGGGCGTCGCGCAAACGGTTTTCGACAGAACGCTGATTTTTCGTGTCTTCCATGTCGATGAAGTCGATCACGATCAGGCCACCTAAGTCGCGCAAACGCAATTGACGGGCAACTTCGTCTGCTGCCTCTTGATTGGTACGCAGGGCCGTTTCTTCAATGTCAGCACCGCGGGTTGCGCGGGCAGAGTTGACGTCAACCGCAACTAGGGCTTCGGTGTGATCAATGACGATCGAGCCGCCTGAAGGCAGATCAACCGTCCGAGAGTACGCGGTCTCAATCTGGTGTTCGATCTGAAACCGTGAAAAGAGAGGGACGTCGTCCTGGTAGCGCTTCACGCGCGAGACGTTATCCGGCATGACCACGCTCATGAAGGCGCTGGCTTGGTCTGCGATATCGTCGGTGTCGATGAGAATCTCACCAATATCTGCCGAGAAATAATCACGGATGGCACGGATCACCAGGCTTGATTCAAGGTAGATCAGGATGGGGCCAGCGTTTTCTTTGGCCGCACCGTCGATGGCTGTCCAGAGTTGCATCAGATAGGATAAATCCCACTGCAGCTCTTCAACAGAGCGCCCAATCCCTGCGGTGCGAGCAATGATGCTCATGCCGGTGGGGATATTGAGCTGATCCATGTTCTCGCGCAGTTCTTGTCTGTCTTCGCCTTCGACGCGGCGCGACACACCGCCGCCGCGCGGATTGTTGGGCATCAGCACCAGATATCGTCCAGCGAGCGAAATAAAGGTGGTGAGGGCTGCCCCTTTGTTGCCGCGTTCTTCTTTTTCGACCTGAACGATCAACTCTTGACCTTCTTTCAGGGCATCCTGGATGCGAGCGGTGCGAACGTCCACACCCTCTTTGAAATAAGACCGAGCGACTTCTTTAAAGGGAAGGAATCCGTGACGCTCTTCGCCGTAATTGACAAAGCACGCTTCAAGACCAGGCTCGATGCGTGTGATGACAGCTTTATAGATATTGCCTTTGCGCTGTTCGCGACCGGCGGTTTCAATGTCGAGGTCGATGAGCTTTTGGCCATCGACGATCGCAACACGCAGTTCTTCCTGGTGCGTTGCATTAAACAACATGCGTTTCATGTGTAGTTTCTCCGTTTCAATTGGCAAATCGCAAAGGCGACAAGCCGCCACGGGAAACTGAGGGGCGAAGCACTCAAACAAGCAAGACGAGCCTTGCACCATGGACAGGCGCAAAAGGCTGGTGGTCGGTCAGACCAGCACGGTGCGCCTTGGGGCGCTAGGTTCGTTCAGCAAAATGGTCAGGATCACAATAGTGGGTGACAGTATTAAAGGTGCTGAGAACAACAGACGACGATATTCAAATCGCCTGGTGCGGGGATACGACGGTGTCTTGCTGAAAAAGGATCAGCAACCAGTTACCCGGGGGATAAAAAAGCAAACGGTACAATGTCGTTCGCGATCCAGACGGAGACGCGACAAATAAGTCTGCATCTCTACGCCGGAGGGCTTTCTTATCCCTTAAAGGCCTCCCGATTATATGCCGCTTTTCGTAATGCGCAAAGAAAACATGGTTTTACCGAAAAAACCTCAAGCTGATCGAGAGAACGCGCCTGTCGTGCGAATGGTTGAAGTGACCGTCGAACACGAGGGCCAACGGCTGGATAATTTTCTCTTGCGACTCTGCAAAGGCGTGCCCAAGAGTCATATCTATAAAGCGGTCAGGGGCGGCGAGGTGCGGATTAACAAAGGCCGCGTGGCGCCGGATGCCAAACTCAAGGTGGGCGACATGGTGCGCGTCCCTCCTATGCGTCTGCCAGCGCCTAACCAAACCCCGCACGTGCCTGCTGCTGAATTCCCGATCGTGTTTGAGGATGATGGCCTGCTGGTGATCGATAAACCGGCCGGCGTGGCGGTTCATGGGGGTAGCGGGGTGTCGTTCGGGGTGATCGAACAATTGCGCATGGCCCGGCCTGAGGCAAAATTTCTAGAGCTTGCTCACCGCTTGGACAGAGATACATCGGGCTTGCTGCTCATTGCTAAAAAGCGCAATGCCTTGCTCGGCCTGCACGACATGTTTCGCGAAGGTCTCGGTCATAAGCATTACTATGCTCTTGTGGAGGGTGACTGGGTCAACGACCGGCAGCACATTAAATCCCCACTCAGTAAATGGACAACCCAATCGGGCGAGCGCAGGGTCAAAGTTGACCCGCTCGGGCAGCCTTCACACACGATCGTCTCGAAGGTCAAACGTTTTGGTCAATACAGTCTGGTGGATGCCGAATTGCGCACAGGTCGTACCCATCAGATTCGCGTGCATTTGGCGTCGAGTGGGTTTCCGATTGTCGGAGACGATAAATATGGCAAAGATGACACGAAAGACCACTTTCGTCTGCTAGGATTCAACCGAATGTTTTTGCATGCACATCAGTTAGAAATGCCCCATCCGGTCACGAAAGCGCCGCTCATATTAAAGGCGCCTCTGCCTGCTGCTTGCGAGCGCATCCTGACTCGCCTTAATCAACCCGCCGATCATCAGCCATGAAACCCTATTCAGTTGTTGTGTTTGACTGGGACGGAACCTTGATGGATTCCACCTACAGCATTGCGCAATCCATTCGCCTCGCCTGCCATGATCTTGAATTGCCCGTACCCAGTCATGCTGAAGCGGCCTGGGTCATTGGCTTATCGCTGGATCAAGCACTGCGCAAGGCGGTGCCTCAATTATCAGAAAGCATGGCGCCTCTTTTTCTTGAACGCTACCGCTATCATTATTTGTCGAAAGATCATGGCCTAAAACTCTTCGACGGCGCCGCTGATATGTTGAGTGCGTTGAGGGGGCAGGGCGTCACGCTAGCGGTGGCAACTGGTAAAAGTCGGGTGGGCTTGAACCGCGCGTTGGCCGCAAGCGACTTGGGTCAGCATTTTGCAGCCACACGATGTGCCGATGAAACCTTTGGCAAACCGCACCCAGGGATGTTGCTTGAACTTATCGATGAGCTGATGGTCTCACCCGAAGAGGTTGTTATGGTGGGTGATACGTCGCATGATCTGCAGATGGCAGCCAATGCAGGTGTGCACGGCTTGGGCGTAACCTATGGCGCGCACCCGCCTGAAGAACTCAAAAAGTGTCCGCATGTCGGATTGGCATCCGATGTTTCGCAATTACGGGCTTGGCTACTAGAGAAATCAGGGCCACAATCTGTCAATTCAACGTCTTAATCTGTGTAAGATTGTCTTGTTGCGGCTAAATAGCCTGATCGAAAAGGGGTTTTGAATGTCTGTCTATCGTTATCCTAAGGTTTCACCTAAAGAAATAACCCCTGAAGCCGTTTGGCATTCCCGACGTGAATGGATGAAATCCGCTGGGCTGATGGCAGCGAGCGCGAGCTTATCTGGCCTGTCAACAGACATCTTTGCGGCAGCGCCCGCGCCGTTGGATAAATTACCCTCCACCCCCAACGCCAAATACGTGGTGATGGAGTCGACCACCTCCGAGAAAGATGTGGTGTCTTATAACAATTACTATGAGTTCGGGCTGGATAAAGCCGATCCCGCGCAGCATGCACACACCTTGCAGACTTCTCCCTGGAAGCTGACGGTTGAGGGTGAAGTGGCTCAGCCTAAAACCTTTGATATCGATGATTTGCGTAAATTAGCGCCACTCGAAGACCGCATCTATCGCATGCGTTGCGTTGAAGGCTGGTCGATGGTGATCCCCTGGGTCGGTTATTCACTATCCGAACTGCTGAAACAGGTTCAGCCGACCGGCAATGCCAAGTATGTCGAATTTGTGACGGCCTTGCAGCCAGAAAACATGCCGGGCGTCAGTGCTCGCGTGATTCAATGGCCCTATAACGAAGGCCTTCGGATGGATGAGGCGATGCATCCTTTGACGCTTCTGACGCTCGGTTTATATGGCAAAGTGCTGCCAAATCAGAATGGTGCGCCAGTGCGAGCCGTCGTGCCCTGGAAGTACGGGTTCAAGTCTGCGAAATCGATAGTGAAGATTCGGCTTGTTGAAAAGCAGCCAGTGTCTAGTTGGATGAAAGCGGCTGCCAATGAATATGGGTTCTATGCCAACGTCAATCCCGAGGTGTCGCACCCCCGCTGGAGTCAAGCGACCGAGAGAAGGATTGGGGAGGATGGGCTGTTTAGCAAGCGCAGAAAGACGCTGATGTTCAACGGTTATCAGACCGAGGTCGCCTCACTCTATCAAGGCATGGATCTGGTCAAGAATTTCTAAAATTTATCCCAGCAAGGTTGCTATGTCTTTATCCGCAAAGCAAGTTGGACGCTTAAAACCTTTCCTGTTTTTACTGGGTTTGTTTCCCTTGGGCCGTTGGGTATGGCTGGGTTTCAATGACGGTTTAACGGCGAATCCGGCTGAGTTTTTGACGCGTTCGGCCGGGACATGGACACTGGTTTGCTTGCTGGTCACGCTTTCCATCACCCCCATCCGTCAGGCATTAAAGCAGCCCGCACTCGTGCGACTCAGGCGCATGTGCGGGTTGTTTGCTTTTTTTTACTGCACCTTGCATATGCTCGCCTGGAGCGGTTGGGATCAAGGTTTCGAATTGACTGATATGGTCAGTGATATCGCGAAGAGGCCTTTTATTCTGGTAGGGGCCACCGCTTTTCTGCTCATGTCCCTTTTAGCAATGACGTCCAATCAATTCTCAATGAAACGACTTGGTAAACGCTGGCAACGTTTGCACCAGTTCATCTACTTGATCGGTGGCTTGGCAATTTTGCATTATTGGTGGCACAAAGCGGCCAAACATAACTTTCAGACGGTGTCGATTTATGCCGCTGTGTTGTTTTTGCTGCTGGCCTGGCGCGTGGGCAGATGGGCCCATCAAAAATTCAAACCGCTACCCGTCGTTGGCAATGCCAACAAACGTGCTGCCGTTTCTGCATCAGGTAATCCAGATACCTGACTTGGTCGATAGTGCATTTGAAATGCCCCGATGACAGCTTTCGTTTGGTTGTCTAATCGACCCGTTTCGAGGATGCCGTAGCCGACCCGTTTGAGTTGGATTTGAAACCATCTGGCATCGGGAACCCCATTAGCATTGAATTTTTGCAAATGCTGGTGAGCCTGCGCTTCGTTATACCATCGGCCCAAACCTGCCTCTGATAATCGTTTCCAGGGGAAGGCAGGTCCCGGGTCTTGTTTTCGCATAGGTGCGACGTCGCTGTGCCCCACAATATTTTCGGGTAACACTTGATACCGATCGGCGATGTCTTTGACGAGTTTAATCACTGTATCGATTTGATCGTTTGGATAAGCAGGACCAACGCTGCCTGTTGCATTCTTGACCCAACCGGGGTGAACGATCTCGATACCGATTGAGTTTGAGTTCAGGCTTGCCTTCCCGTACCAGCTACTTTCCCCCGCATGCCAAGCGCTGAAGGTTTCAGGCACGATTCGATAAATCACTGGCGGGTTTTCATCTGAGACTAAATAATGCGCGCTGACTTCCTCTTGCGTGAGTGTCAATTTTGCAATCGGCGTATTTGATGCGGTGTAGTGCAGCACGATGACCTCGATCCTTGCCTTTTTGGCGTGACTCGATAGGGACTCATCAATCTTGAGGTTGCCACTCGTGCGGGTCGAGTTCGGGGTGCAACCCGCGAGCAAGATCAACCAAGCGAGACCAAGCGTTCTGCCAAGCATCAGGGTGCGCATTATTCGGCTGCCTGAAAAAGAAAAAGGGTTGGATGTTTATCGAGAGTTGGGGGCGTGAGTTGCTTCCATTGATTGACGGTGAGCGTTCTCACGTACTCGTCTGCTGTGGTCAATGATCGGGCGATACACAACCGGGTGTTGCCCTTGAGTTGTTCGATCAAAGTGGTGAACATCGCCTGGTTTCGATACGGGGTTTCAATCAACATCTGCGTTTGCTTTTGTTTGGCTGACGCTTGCTCCCACACTTTGATCTGGCGAGCTCGGTCAGTGCCATCAACGGGGGCATAGCCATGAAAAACAAATCGCTGACCATCTAAACCACTGGCCATCAGCCCAAGCAATAGTGACGACGGGCCGACCCAGGGTTTGACGCAGACCCCCCACTGATGGGCAAGCGCGACGGCTCGGGCGCCCGGATCTGCCACAGCAGGACAACCTGCCTCAGAGACCAAGCCGATATCAATCCCTTGTCGAAGGGGTTGCAACCAGACCGTCAATGTTTTGTCGTCAACGCGGGGGCCAAGTTCATGAATGGTGATGTCCTGTAATGGCCCTGTTAAGGGTGTGAGCTTTAAAAAGGCCCGAGCCGTTTTGGCATTCTCAGCAATATAAGTCCTGAGCGTTGCCGCTTGCGTTTGTGCAGCGGTGGGTAACCAATGGTCAATAGCGGCCTCGCCTAGGCCGACCGGGATTAAGTGCAGGGTGCCGTTGTTCGTCGTCATAAATTAGTTTGAGCGTATTCGAGAGGATCAAGCCCCACCGCGGCAAGCATGCCAGTCAAGGCAATGAGCGGCAATCCAATGATAGCAGTGGGGTCGGTACTGGTCATGCTGTGCATTAACGCAATACCCAAACACTCTGCTTTTGCCGAACCTGCCGTATCCCAGGGTTGATCAAGGTCCACATAGCGTTCGATCGCTTTCGCGTCGAGTTGTCTAAACACACAGGTGGTTGGGGTGTCACAGGTTTGCATCTGGCCTTTAAAGAGCACCGTCATGGCGCTGTGGAAGACGACTGTTTGACCAGAGAGTCTTGCCAGTTGCTCTTTGGCAGCTGATGGTGCGCCGGCTTTGCCCAGAGGCTGGTTGTGCAGACTGGCCACCTGATCGGCACCAATGACGACTGCCTCAGGATACTGGTGTGCGACCGCCATGGCTTTTTCTTTGGATAATCTGAGCGCTAGCGTCTGAGGAGATTCGCCTGGTCGTGGGGTCTCGTCGATTTCCGGATTAACTGTCAGGAAAGGAATTCTTAATCGTCGCAGTAATTCTTGACGATACCGAGAGCTAGAACCCAGGATTAGCGTGTGGTGCATGTCGGACATAAGTGCTCGCTATGATTGACGATGTCAGTGAAAACACGGTATTATCTTATGCTTTGCTGCATTTTGCTCGGATGGCTATATGCACGGTTATCCCCCACAGGTTGATGCAATTGAGTTTGCGCGTCGTGAGCAAGAAATTGTTGGCGAGTTTAATGTCAGCCGGCTTCAGCGATTACTTGAGGGTTTGCCAGAGCAACCCGATTCAAGCATGGTGCAGTACAAACTATCAGGTCTTCGAAGCTTAGACGGCCGCCCAAGATTGAGTTTAGGCGTGCAGACGACCATTGTGCTTGAGTGTCAACGGTGTCTGGGTGATTTGGCACTGAATATCAATCACCAAGTTGTGCTTGAGTTGGTCAGGCAAGCGTCTGAGCTTGATACTGACAATCAAGAAGAAGATGACCCTGATGCGCCAGAAAAGATTGTGGGTTCACCCAGATTTGATGTGGGTGAGCTAATAGAAGATGAATTGATTTTAGAAGTGCCCTACGTCCCGAAGCATGAAGCATGTGTGGTTGAGACGTCGGTTGATGAAGCGGGGTCGACGAATGAGCCTGAAGCGGCAAAGCGACCATCCCCTTTCGCTGTGTTGGGGCAGCTCAACATGAAGAGTAAGTAAATTTGTTTGTTTATTAAGCGTTGTTTGTCATTAAGCGGTCTGTCGTACAATTAGCAGATCCACAGGAGTAGTCATGGCTGTTCAGCAAAATAAAAAGTCACCATCCAAGCGCGGCATGCACCGCTCGCATGATTTCATCATCAATCCGCCAACAGCGATTGAGCCAAATACTGGCGAGCAGCATCTGCGTCACCACATCAGCCCCAATGGCTTTTATCGTGGTCGCAAGGTTCTAAAAACGAAGGCAGACGAGTAAGCTTGGTCTAAGGCGCATGTCGCTCATTTGTGTGACGCGTTAATTAGTCGTGGTCTACGCTATTCGCATCGCGGTTGACTGCATGGGGGGGGATTCGGGTTTGCCCGTGACTGTTCCCGCCTGTCTAGCATTTGCCCAGAAGTACCCGGATGTCGCTTTGTTACTCGTCGGTCTCCCTGACGACATTCAAGCGGCCTTGGCCTCTGCTAAGAAGTCATATCCCGATGTTGACCCTGCCCGGTATCAGGTGATTCCTGCCTCCGAGGTTGTCCAGATGGATGACCCGGTCGAGGTCGCTTTGCGGCGCAAAAAAGATTCTTCCATGCGCGTGGCTGCCCAACTGGTCAAGGACGGGTTGGCTGACGCCTGTGTGTCGGCTGGCAATACGGGTGCGTGGATGGCAATTTCTCGGTACGTGCTTAAAACGCTCGACGGGATCGACCGTCCGGCCATTGCCACGTTTCTGCCTAATCAAACGGGCGGCGCGACGATCATGCTCGATCTGGGCGCGAACGTCGACTGCACCGCAGAACATCTTTTTCAGTTTGCCATCATGGGGATCGCGCTGGCGCAAGCCAACGCCTCGGGTCAACAGCCTTCTGTCGGTCTACTCAATATCGGCGAAGAAGTCATCAAAGGTAACGATGTCGTCAAGCAGACCGCTGACTTGTTGCGAACCAGCAATCTGAACTTTTATGGCAACGTCGAAGGCAACGACATTTTCAAAGGTACCGTTGATGTGGTTGTCTGTGACGGCTTTGTTGGCAATGTTGTGCTCAAGTCAGCCGAAGGGCTGGCTCGCATGCTAGGCAGCATGATCAAAGAAGAATTCAATCGAAGTTGGTTGACACGGTTGATGGGCCTCACCGCCATGCCGGTGTTGTCACGCTTTCGTCGACGCGTGGATAATCGTCAATATAACGGTGCGGCGCTGCTGGGCTTGCGTGGGGTTGTGATCAAAAGCCACGGCTCGGCAGATGTCTTCGGTTTTAGTTGCGCGCTTGAACGAGCAAGCAGCGCGGTTAGTACCGGTCTTTTAGACCGCATCACCGCTTCGATAGCCCAGATGAATCAATCCAGAACACTGGATACACAGAGCGCTGCAGGAGACAATGCATGACAGCTGCCATGTCTTATTCAAAAATTGTAGGGTCAGGGAGTTACTTGCCTCCTCGATGTGTCACTAACGACGATCTGGCCGCTGAGTTGGCCACCAGAGGGATTGAAACCTCTGACCAATGGATTGTCGATCGAACGGGTATTCGCCAGCGCTATATTGCTGACCCCGGCGTCACCACCAGCCAGTTGGCTATTCATGCTGCTAAAGCTGCCCTGCACGATGCAGGGATGGATGCCAGCGAGCTGGATTTAATCATTGTTGCTACCTCGACCCCCGATTTTGTTTTTCCGAGTACGGCTTGTCTGGTGCAGGCAGGCCTTGGTAATCGGGGGGCCGCAGCTTTTGATGTGCAAGCCGTTTGCAGTGGCTTTGTCTATGCTTTGACGACCGCAGACAGTTTCATTCGTGCGGGTCGCGCCAAGTGCGCATTGGTGATTGGCGCTGAGGTGTTTTCGAGCATCCTTGACTGGTCTGACCGCGGTACTTGCGTGTTGTTTGGCGATGGGGCGGGTGCGGTCGTGTTACGTGCCTCTGAAACGCCTGGTGTCATGGCAGCAGAATTGCGTGCTGACGGTAGCCAAATGGATATTCTGAAAGCGGCAGGCAATGTTTCGCACGGCGAAGTGGTGGGCGATCCATTCTTGCGAATGGATGGCCAGGCGGTATTCAAACAAGCCGTGACTGTGCTCGATAGATCGGCAAGAGCCGTGGTCGAGCAGGCGGGTCTTGACCTGAAGGATGTGGATTGGCTCATCCCCCATCAAGCGAATATCCGTATTCTTAATTTCCTGGCACGCAAACTCGACATCGCCATTGAAAAAGTAGTGGTGACCGTTGATCAACACGCCAACACGTCGGCGGCAAGTGTGCCGCTTGCACTGGATGTTGCTCGCCGTGATGGACGCATTCAACCGGGACAGTTGTTATTGTTGCAGGGCGTGGGTGGGGGCTTCACCTGGGGCTCGGTTCTCGTAAAAATGTAGTCTAATTAGCGAACCTCGCTTACACTCCCGCATTAATTTGTAAATTTTAAAAAATACCGTGATGAAATTTGCGTTTGTATTTCCTGGTCAAGGGTCGCAGTCAGTTGGCATGCTTGATGCTTGGACAGATCATCCTGAGGTGGCTCGCGTTGTATCCGAGGCTTCTGAGGCACTGGGCACTGATTTGGCTGCGTTGATGGCCACCGGCCCAGCCGAAGAGCTCAACCTCACCACGAATACTCAACCCGTGATGTTGACCGCAGGCTTAGCGACCTATCAAGCTTGGCTTTCTGCCGGTGGTCCTCAGGCCAGCGTCATGGCAGGCCATAGCTTGGGTGAGTATGCAGCATTGACGGCGTCAGGGGTATTGTCGCTGGCCGATGCGGTGAGACTTGTTAGAGTTCGTGCCGATGCGATGCAGGCGGCTGTGCCAGTGGGCACGGGTGCCATGGCGGCTGTGCTCGGTCTTGAAGATCAGGTGGTGCGTGATGCTTGTTTGGCTGCGGCTGAAGGTGAAGTCGTCGAAGCGGTTAATTACAACGCCCCAATGCAAGTGGTGATTGCGGGACACGCAACGGCCGTGCAAAGGGCAATGGCAGCAGCGAAGGCCGCCGGCGCTAAGCGTGCCATACAGCTGCCCGTATCTGCTCCTTTTCATTCAAGTTTGTTAAAGCCAGCAGCAGATGTTCTGCAAGTTGCCCTAGCAAAGCTGACCTTGAAATCCCCTTTGATCCCAGTGATCAATAACGTTGATGTGGCGATGCCAAATGAGCCGGCGGCAATTGTTGATGCTTTGATCAGACAGGCCTGGCATCCCGTACGATGGGTAGAAATTATTCAGGCGATGAAGGCGATGGGCATCACCCATATCGTTGAATGCGGTCCTGGCAAGGTGTTGTCAGGCTTGGTCAAACGCATTGACCCTGACCTTCAATCCTTTGCGGTGACCGATCCCGATTCGATGCAAGCGGCGATCGAGGCCGTCAAGCTAGGCGCCTGATTGCACGCGTCAATGGAAAAAAACATGGAACTCAAAGACAAGATAGCCCTGGTCACAGGCGCCTCGAGAGGCATTGGTAAGGCCATTGCCCTAGAGCTCGCCAGCCGCGGTGCTGTGGTGACTGGTACCTCAACCACAGAACCAGGTGCCGCTGAAGTGACAGCGATGCTCAAACCCTATGGCGGGCAAGGGGTCGTTCTCAATGTGACGGATGCCGCCGGCTGTGATGCACTCGTCGATAGCCTGAGCAAAGCAGGTGGGGTTGCAATTCTGGTGAATAACGCCGGTATTACGCGCGACAATTTATCGATGAGAATGAAAGATGACGAATGGGATTCGGTGATCGATACGAATTTGAAATCGGTCTTTCGCTTGAGCCGTGCCGTGATGAAACCGATGATGAAAGCGCGATGGGGCAGAATCATCAACATCACGTCTGTTGTTGGGTCAAGTGGTAATCCCGGCCAAGCAAACTATGCGGCATCCAAAGCAGGTGTTGCAGGGATGAGTCGCGCCCTCGCTCGCGAGCTGGGAAGCCGCAACGTGACGGTGAATTGCGTTGCTCCTGGTTTCATTGAAACAGATATGACCAAAGCGTTGGATGATCAACAGACTGCCGCGTTGCTCGGGCAAATTCCGCTGGGTCGTTTAGGTTCAGCAGCTGATATTGCACACGCGGTATCCTTTTTGGCTTCACCCTCGGCCGCCTATATCACAGGGATTACCCTCCATGTGAACGGCGGAATGTATTTGTAACCAGTTTTTTTTTCCCCGCTTCGCTATAATGCGCGGGACTTTTCCTTTTGGAGATCTGCATGGAAAGCATCGAACAGCGCGTCAAGAAGATTGTCGCTGAACAACTTGGCGTTAACGAAGCCGAGATCAAAAACGCGTCTTCATTCCTTGACGACCTCGGTGCCGATTCGCTCGATATGGTCGAGTTGGTCATGGCACTTGAAGATGAGTTCGAGACTGAAATCCCTGACGAAGAAGCTGAAAAAATTACGACTGTTCAACAGGCCGTTGATTACATCACTTCACATTCGGCCTAATCGCCGTTTCAGGTTGGATTGGTTGCTGCCCTGCAGCGCCGATCCTCTTGGGTCAATGTGGTACGTTGACCCTCAAGTATGTAAGGAGTAGTCTGTGAAACGACGCGTCGTCATTACGGGCTTAGGCATTGTCAGCCCAGTAGGCAATGACATCGCCACAGCTTGGGACAATATCGTCAATGGTCGATCTGGGATTGGGCGCATCACGCGATTTGATCCTGCTGCTTTCAACTCGCACATTGCGGGCGAAGTCAAAGCGTTTGACGTCAGTGCTTATGTTCCTGTCAAAGAAGCTCGTACGATGGATACCTTCATCCATTACGGCATCGCTGCGGGTGTTCAAGCCTGGAAAGATGCGGGGTTGACCATCACTGAAGAGAATGCAGATCGTGTTGGGGTCATTGTTGGCTCTGGCATTGGCGGACTGCAGCGCATTGAAGAGACACACTCTGACTACTTAGAGCGTGGCCCTCGGCGGATTTCACCGTTTTTCGTGCCAGCATCTCTCATCAATTTGATTTCAGGGCATCTCAGCATCATGCTGGGGTTGAAGGGCCCGTCCTACGCGGTTGTCTCGGCTTGTACCACCGGTCTGCACTCGATCGGTGATGCTGCTCGACTCATTGAGTATGGTGACGCCGATGTGATGGTGGCAGGCGGGGCCGAATCGACGGTGTCACCGCTGGGCATCGGCGGTTTTGCCGCCATGCGTGCGCTATCGACCCGTAATGATGATCCAACCACCGCTTCGCGGCCGTGGGATGTCGATCGGGATGGCTTTGTGCTGGGTGAGGGTGCTGGCGTTTTGGTGCTTGAAGAATACGAACACGCTAAGCAGCGTGGCGCAAAAATTTACGGCGAGTTCGCTGGCTATGGAATGAGCTCGGATGCGCATCACATCACGGCACCAGACCGCGACGGGCCGCGTCGCGGGATTGCACTTGCGTTGCGCAACGGGGCAATCAATCCCGATCAGGTGCAATATGTCAACGCCCACGGGACGTCGACACCGTTAGGTGATAAAAATGAAACGGCAGCCTTGAAACTTGCGTTTGGTGATCACGCCAAGAACTTGGTGGTCAATTCGACCAAATCAATGACTGGGCATTTGTTAGGGGCGGCTGGTGGCATTGAGGCGGTGTTTACGACGCTTGCTGTGCATCACCAGATTTCACCACCAACGATTAACATCTTTAATCAAGACCCTGAGTGCGATTTGGATTATTGTGCTAACACGGCTCGAGACATGAAAATCGACGTCGCACTATCAAATTCATTCGGATTTGGGGGTACCAACGGATCAATGGCTGTGCGTCGAATCTAATTTGACCGATCCATTAGCAAGATTACGGCTTACTGTTGCGTTGGATATACCACGCACGGTAAGCCGAATTCGTTTCTGGCTGGCTGTCTTTATCGCAACGTCGACCGCCGCCACGTTAATTTTCAACGATGCCCCGTTGGCTGCCATCGTGTTTTCAGCGCTAGCGCCTATCTTGATTCAAAATAAGTGGGAACAAATGGTGAAAAAAAAGGTCAATGGATGGTCTTTGCTGCTTGACTCACAGCGAGACTGGCGTTTGCGAGGCCCGCGCGGGGATCTCCAAACGGTGGTGTTGTCTCAGTGTATAAAGAGTGTGTTTGGGTATTATCTGACATTGATACCAGCGGGTGAGTGCGACCAAGGTACAAAAAATGCCAGAAAATCAGTCAATGTCATGGTTTGGCGAACCGCTTTCCATCCATACGATCAACAGGTATTTCGTTATTTTTCAATGCTGACTAACTGGCGACAACGGCAGGGTGACCGATTGCGGTACTTCGGAGATAAGGTTTGAGTGAACGAGATGTTGACGCTGAACTTGTCGCCAGAGTTCAGCAAGGAGAACGTCAGGCATTTGATCTGCTGGTATTGAAATATCAGCGCAAAATCATTCGTCTGCTGTCTCGGATGGTCAGAGACCCTTCAGAGGTAGAGGACGTTGCGCAAGAAGCCTTTATCAAGGCCTATCGCGCCTTGCCTCAATTTCGAGGCGAAAGTGCCTTTTACACCTGGCTGTATCGAATTGCCATCAATACCGGCCGTAATTGGTTAGCCAGTAATAGCCGCCGTCCCAGCGCGCCGAATGCGTATGAGAACGAAGATGGTGAAACTTTTAACGAAACTGACAACCTAACAGATAACAATACGCCCGAATCCGCGATGGCGAGCCGAGAAATCGCGGAAACCGTCAACAAAAGTATCGAAGATTTACCTGAAGATCTTCGGACGGCGATCGTACTGAGAGAGATTGAAGGGATGAGCTATGAAGATATCGCTGCAACGATGAACTGCCCGATCGGGACGGTTCGTTCGCGTATTTTCAGAGCTCGGGAAGCTATTGCAGCAAAGTTGCGGCCCGTTCTGGGTGGCAACGGCGACAAACGTTGGTAGGAGATCACATTATGACCAAATCCGCGAACCCGATACACGAGAAACTCATCCTCGATGAGCACTTAGCACAATCGATTTCCGCTTGGATGGATGGCGACCTGGAAACCGAGTTGCCCCCAGCTGCGATGTCTGAAGGTGCTCGTCAAACATGGCAAACCTACCATTTGATCGGTGATGTCTTGCGTACACCAGCATTGGCTGTGCCGGTCAGTTCTTCGTTTGAAGAGCGTCTGACGAAGGCGCTTGCCCAAGAAGCTGTTGTGCTTGCCCCCAGATCAATTGCGCCTGCACCCACGAACAAGCAGAGCTTGTGGCGTCAGTATGGTGTGTCATCGTTTGCCATGGCAGCCGCAGTGGCAGCTGTGGTTTGGGTCGTTAAACCTTTCTTTGCACCAGATATGGGGCCTGCATCGGGGCAAGCGAGCATTGCTTTGTCTAAACCTGCTGTCTCTGCGGTGACTGCAGCCTCAGCTGACGCCACCGAGTCGTCCATTGCGCCCGATTACGTGGCTGCCCACCGACAGCTTGCCGGCCCTGCCGCTGTCAGACAAGTATCGTTTGGTGGCATAAAGTGATTCTCAAGCATAAAGGCGGGGTCAAAGGGTGTGTGGCAATCGTCATCGCGCTATGGTTGGCCCCAGCGCACGCTCAATCCTCGGTTGAGGCAGCAGGGCGTCAACCTTGGCCTGAAAACGCGGCGTTGTTAGTGATGATGCAGCGTGCTGCTCATCAATTAAATTATCGGGGCGTGTTCGCTTATCAGCATGGCCATACCATGCAGTCTTCCCGAATTATTCACACGTTCGATGGCAAGGATGAACGTGAGCGTCTCGAACAGTTAGACGGAAAGCCTCGAGAGTCTCTTCGTTTAAACAATGAGGTGCGTGAGTTGATTCCAGAGGCACAGATCATTAGGCATCAGCGTCGGCAGGGCGATTTGTTTCCCGGTTTGCTGCTTTCCGATCCAGGCGCCATTGATCATCACTACCGGATTCAGGTGCGCCCCGATTTGAATCGGGTCGCCGGGCGGGCGTGTCGGGTCGTGGATATCATCCCCAAGGACGATTACCGATTTGGCTACCGGTTGTGTGCAGACGATGAGACAGGATTGTTGCTCAGGGCGCGAACCGTGTCAGACGAAGCCCGTCTCATTGAACAAATTTCTTTTGCACAATTGACGATCAATCCCCACATTACCGACAAAGATCTTGAGCCGTCCTGGCCAATTGATACTTGGCGAACGATTGAACCGAACGAGAAACCCGTTGATCTCTTCGCCCTCGGGTGGCGGATCCCAGCACCACCGGGCTTTGTTTCAACGCTTCAAGTCAGTCGAGTATTTGCCGGTGACCGGTTGGTGAATCAACTGATTTTGTCCGATGGTCTGGCGACGATCTCAATTTTTATTGAACCTTATCACGAAGAGCGGTCTGACTATAAGCCTCATGGTCCTGCACGTAACGGATCGGTGAACTTGTACGGCGTGCAAGTGGGGCATTTTTGGTTGACAGTGTTGGGTGAGGTTCCTGCTCGCGCCGTCGAACAGATCGCAACATCGATTAAATATCAGCCTGAGTAACGCCGCGCATACTTCGCGGCCCTAGCAATTAACGGAGTTCAAGATGCAAAATATGTATCGTTTATCTTGTCATCTGCCTCGCCAGATGACCCATCGTACGTTGGTGACGCTGGGTTTGACAATGGCGCTGCTCGTTGGCGTCTGTGTGATCAATCCAACTATTTCGCATGCTCAAAATACCGTGCCGATGCCGACGGTGGCGTTGCCGGATTTCACAAGCATCGTTGAAAAGGTTGAGCCTGCGGTTGTCAATATCCGCACCTCAGCAATGGTGGCAGTGCGACAACCGGGCTTTGGACCCGGTGGCGGGCAAGATCCCTACGAGGCTTTCCGTCACTTTTTTGGCCCAGACTTTCAAATGCCGGGGATGCCACCACTTCCCCCTCAAGGAAAGCCCGGTCCTCAAGGTAAAAACCAACCTGAACCAGAACAACGATCCGTGCCACGTGGTATTGGCACCGGCTTTTTTATCTCTGAGGATGGCTATATTCTGACCAACTACCACGTGGTCGATGGTGCTTCAGAGATCATGGTCACCGTCCCCGGTGGCAAGGAATATAAAGCAAAGGTTATTGGTAGCGATCAACGCTCAGATGTTGCTTTGATCAAAATCAATGCAACGGGTATGACGGCGCTAGCAATTGGTAACCCCAAGTTGCTCAAAAAGGGCCAGTGGGTGCTTGCCATCGGATCACCGTTTGGGCTTGAGTCTACCGTCACCTCAGGTATCGTCAGCGCCATTGGTCGCGATACAGGTGAGTATTTGCCCTTTATCCAAACCGATGTAGCCGTTAATCCGGGCAATTCCGGCGGCCCGTTACTCAATCTGAATGGCGAAGTTGTTGGGATCAATTCGCAGATTGTGTCCCGCAGTGGCGGCTATATGGGTGTGTCTCTGTCGATTCCAATTGATGAGGCTATGCTGGTTGTTGACCAGTTACGCTCGAATGGCAAAGTTACCCGCGGTCGTATCGGCGTACAAATTGGCGAGGTGACTAAGGAAGTCTCAGAGGCGTTGGGTTTGCCTCGTGCAGAGGGGGCGATGGTGAGTGGCGTTGAGGCCGACACACCGGCTGATAAAGCGGGTGTTCAACCAGGTGACGTGATCCTCAAATTCAATGGTAAATCGATCGTGAAATGGTCTGATTTGCCGCGCTTGGTGGGTGAGACCAAGCCAGGCACCAAATCATCGCTTGAAGTCTGGCGTAAAGGTAAACCAATGACGCTGAGCGTGACCGTTGCTCAGATGAAGGTCACGGATAAGGCGGCTGAAAAGGAAGCCACTCCCGAGGATAAAAAGACCGAAAAAACCACCGAAGTATTGGGGATGACGGTCATTGCAGTACCCGCCGAGCAACAGAAGAAGTTGCGCATCAAAGGTGGCGCTTTGGTCAACCAGGCTACTGGTTTGGCTGCCGCAGCAGGCATTGCTGAGGGCGACATCATTCTGGCCGTCAACGACATCGATGTGACCGGCCCGGAGCAGCTCGCTAAGACAATCGGGTCAACCGACAAGAACAAGCCCGTTGGTTTGATGGTTCGCCGAGGTGAGCAAACGCAGTGGATGGTGATTCGGCAGGGTAAAAGCGAAGAATAGTTGCAGATATTGCCAGTAAGTTGGGCGGCGACCAATATTTCTATGCAGAAAGGCTAGAATAGGGGTTTGCCGCATCGTAAGGGGCGTTTATCGCCCCTTTTGCTCGATTGGCAGCCTTCGTTAGGCTCGCCCAGGCGGCTAGACTTCTTCTCAGGCGTTATGCAGCACATCCGCAATTTCTCGATTATTGCCCATATTGACCATGGCAAATCCACCCTCGCAGATCGTTTAATTCAGCGCTGTGGCGGTCTTGCAGACCGTGAGATGTCAGCCCAGGTTCTTGATTCAATGGATATTGAGCGCGAGCGCGGGATCACCATCAAAGCTCAAACGGCAGCCTTGCAGTACAAGGCTGCAGATGGTCAGATCTATGCGCTTAATTTGATTGACACGCCTGGTCACGTCGATTTCTCATACGAGGTGAGCCGGTCCTTGTCGGCCTGCGAGGGGGCGTTATTGGTCGTCGATGCATCTCAAGGGGTAGAAGCGCAGACGGTTGCCAACTGTTACACCGCGATCGAGCTAGGGGTTGAAGTTGTCCCCATCCTGAATAAAATGGATTTGGCGTCTGCCAATCCCGAAGGTGCACGCGAAGAAATTGAAGATGTGATCGGCATCGACGCCACCGATGCGATCTTAGCGAGTGCTAAGACTGGCATGGGGATCGACGAAATCCTCGAAGCGGTTGTTGCGCGAATCCCAGCCCCGGTGGGTGATCCGACAGCACCGTTGCAGGCTTTGATTATCGACTCATGGTTCGATAACTACGTTGGTGTGGTGATGCTGGTTCGAATCGTGAATGGCAAATTAAAGCCTAAAGATAAAATTTTGTTTATGGCCACCGGTGCGGCTCATTTGTGCGAACAGATTGGGGTCTTTACACCCAAGTCGCAACCCCGTGTTGAACTGTCTGCGGGTGAAGTCGGATTTGTCATTGCTGGGATCAAAGATCTGGCCGATGCCAAAGTGGGCGATACGATCACGATTGCCGGTAAGCCCGCTGACCGTGCGCTGCCTGGGTTTAAAGAAGTCAAGCCACAGGTCTTTGCAGGTCTTTATCCCGTTGAAAGCAGCGAGTATGATCAACTACGTGACTCGCTCGAGAAGCTCAAACTCAACGACGCGGCGCTGATGTTTGAGCCTGAGGTTTCTCAAGCACTCGGGTTTGGTTTCAGATGTGGCTTTCTGGGCCTGTTGCACATGGAGATCGTGCAAGAGCGGCTCGAGCGTGAATTCGATATGGACATCATCACCACTGCCCCGTCGGTGGTGTACGAGGTCTTGCAACGCGATGGCACCGTGATTCATATCGAGAGCCCCTCGCGCATGCCCGAGGTTGGTAAACTGGAAGAGGTTCGCGAGCCGATCGTCACGGTGACGCTTTTCATGCCGCAAGAATATGTTGGTGCGGTGATGACGTTGTGTAACAGTAAGCGCGGCAATCAGCTCGATATGACCTATCACGGCCGCCAAGTGCACTTGCACTATGAGATCCCGCTAGCTGAAATCGTGCTTGATTTTTTTGATAAGTTAAAGTCGGTGTCGCGCGGCTACGCGTCGATGGATTACGAGTTTAAAGAGTATCGTTCGGCTGATGTGGTTCGGGTGGATGTTTTGATTAACACGGACAAGGTCGACGCCTTATCCACCATCTGTCACCGCTCGAACGCGAGATACCGTGGCCGTGAAGTCGTTTCCAAAATGCGCGAGCTGATCCCCCGGCAAATGTACGATGTGGCCATTCAGGCGGCGATTGGTGCAGAAATCATCGCGCGCGAAAACGTCAAGGCATTGCGCAAGAACGTCTTGGCGAAGTGCTATGGCGGTGATATCAGCCGAAAGAAAAAGCTGCTTGAAAAACAAAAGGCAGGTAAGAAGCGCATGAAGCAAGTCGGTAGTGTTGAAATCCCGCAAGAGGCCTTCTTGGCCATCTTGCAGGTAGAAGATAAATAAAATTTTTGCCACTCAGGTCAACTATGAATTGGAATTTCGCACTGATATTGTTCATCCTCTTGGTGTTTACTGGAGTGATTTACGGTCTTGATTATTTCTGGCTTCGCCGTGCACGAGCCGCGAGAGTCGAGCAGGCCCTGGCGAACGCCAGGCCCAATTGGGCTGGATTATCGACAGAAGAGGCACAAGGTTACGAGACTGAGTTGCGAGCTACTCAAGGCCGCACGAATTGGTTGGTCGAGTACGCAGTGAGCTTTTTTCCGGTGATTTTGTTCGTGTTTGTCTTACGCTCGTTTGTGGTCGAACCCTTTCGAATCCCCTCAGGGTCGATGTTGCCGACGCTTGAGTCCGGTGATTTGATTTTGGTGAATAAATTCACGTATGGGATCAGGTTGCCCATCTTGAACGAGAAAATTATCCCCGTGAGTTCCCCCAAACGCGGTGATGTGATGGTGTTTAGATATCCAGTCGACCCCAGCCTTGATTACATTAAACGCGTCGTCGGTTTGCCAGGCGATGAACTCGCTTACCTGGATAAAAAGCTCTTTATCAATGGCAAAGAAGTCGTTCGAACCAAAGCGGGCGAATACTTTGAGCCTGATCGCGTTGCTTACACTGCTGAATATAATGAGCAGTTGGGCGATGTTAATCACAAAATACTGCTTGATGAGCGAAAATATCAGGATTTGTCTCCAACCTGGAATTTCCCTGACCGTAAAAACTGCGAGTATCTTAGCAATGGTGTCAAATGCACCATCCCGGCGGGCAGTTACTTTATGATGGGCGATAATCGGGATAACAGTCTGGACGGGCGCTATTGGGGTTTTGTCCCTGATCGCAATATTGTTGGACGCGCTTTTGTTATTTGGATGAACTTTGGCAGCCTGGGCCGCATCGGTACTTTTAACTAATGTCACTCGCCGTACTTGAATCCTCGATCGACTACACCTTCAAAAAGCCTGCTCTGCTTGAGCAGGCTTTGACGCATCGCAGTCACGGGGCAAGGCACAATGAGCGGCTCGAGTTTTTGGGCGACTCAGTGCTTAACGTGGCTGTGTCGGCATTGCTGTTCACGCACTATGGTTCGTTAGACGAGGGGGATCTCTCTCGGGTCAGAGCGAACTTGGTGAAGCAGGCGTCTTTAGCTGATATTGCACAGAAGCTTGATTTATCCCGGTATTTGCGCCTAGGCGAAGGTGAACTCAAGAGTGGCGGTTTTAGACGGCCTTCGATCTTGGCCGACACGTTCGAGGCAGTGCTTGCGGCGGTCTTTCTTGACGGCGGCTTTGAGGCGGCCAAACATGTGATCGAGAGTCTGTATGTTCCGATCCTGGCGAGCGTTGATCCGTTGACCTTAGGCAAGGATGCCAAGACGTTGCTACAAGAGTTTTTACAAAGTCGCAAGCTCGCCTTGCCGATTTATAGTGTGATTGCGACACACGGCGCCGCGCATAGTCAGCAGTTTGAGGTCGAGTGCAGCGTGCCTATTCTTGATCTTAAGTTGGTAGCGGCAGGATCCAGTCGTCGGGCTGCAGAACAGTCTGCCGCCAAACTCACGCTTGAAGCTGCACTGGCAGCCAATCCGGCACCCGCCAAAAAGCGCGCCAGCCGTGCGCGTAAAACTACTCAGTTAACCTTACCCGTTGCGGTCGCTCAGGAACTCAAATGACAGATGCGACAGCACCCGCCCACCGTTGTGGTTTTATCGCAGTGGTGGGGCGACCGAACGTTGGCAAGTCGACGTTGACCAACGCCTTGATTGGCAGCAAGATCTCCATCGTTTCGCGCAAAGCGCAAACGACCAGACACCGCATTCAGGGCGTGCTGACGCGCGATGACGAACAATTCGTGTTTGTCGATACCCCCGGGTTTCAGACACGGCATGGCGGTGCCATGAACAAGATGATGAATCGCGTCGTCACCCAGACTTTGGCTGACGTGGATGTCGTGCTGTTCGTGGTCGAAGCAGGCAAATGGTCGCCTGGTGATGCCAAACTGCTGTCTCTCTTGCATGCGCCAGCGCGAACGATTTTGGTGATCAGTAAGATTGACGAGATAAAAAATCGTGACGAACTGTATCCCTTTGTCGGTGGCATTGTGGCCCAGTACCCTTTCGATGCCGTGGTGCCGGTCAGCGCCAACAAAAAGCATCAGCTGGATCAGTTGCTCGATGAGATCGCCAAGCGTCTGCCCGAAAATGAACCATTTTTTGAAGCAGATACATTGACTGACCGTTCGATGCGATTTATCGCGGCTGAACTGATTCGCGAAAAAATCTTCCGCTTGGTCGGCGATGAGCTACCTTATGCCTGTACGGTCATGATTGAGCTTTGGGATGAGACCGATAAAGGGGCTCAGATTTCTGCATGCGTTATTGTCGAACGCGACAGCCATCGCCCCATTTTGTTAGGGGCGGGCGGTGGTCACATGAAACGTATTGCATCGGAAGCCAGACAAGATATCGCCAAACTGCTGGATAAGCCGGTGCACTTAGAGGTGTACGTCAAAGTTCGCAAAGGCTGGGCAGATAAAGAGAGCAGTCTGCGCGACCTGGGCTATGAATAAACGCACGCAACGCGTGCATGAAGTACCAGGCTATGTGTTGCATTCAACCGCCTGGCGAGAAACCTCCCTCATTCTTCAAACTTTTACCCGAGATCATGGCTGGGTCACCATGGTCGCAAAAGGGGCCAAACGACCTCATTCTGCGTTGAGGTCGGTACTGTCGGTGTTTCAACCGTTGTTGCTATCTTGGACAGGTGCGGGTGAGGTGAAGACGTTGACGCGTGCCGAGTGTGCAGGTATCCATGCCTTGACGGGGCCTGCCATGATGTCCTGTTGGTATCTCAACGAATTGCTCTTTCGCTTGTTGCCTCGTGAAGATGCTCATCCTGGTTTATTCGATGTCTACGTGACAACCTTGCAGCGACTGGCAGCAGGTGATGCTGCGGCAGGTGCTTTACGTCGTTTTGAATGGATACTATTGAGAGAGACAGGATACGGTCTGGATGTTGAAGAGCCAGACTTCAATGACCCGCAAAAAGAGCCTGAACTACGTACGCTGTTGCGTGAGCAACTGACTGAACACCTGGCGGGTAAGCCCTTGGCTACTCGACAGGTGTTTCTTGCACTACAAAAATATCAGGCAGTCAAAACAGCCCGACCTGTGACCTTACCCTGATGCAGTGATGACAGAACAGCATCCGCTTCACTGAGGTTGTGACGAGTCACTTGAATCGGCTTGACCTTACCCGCCCTTACCAACGCCATCAAGTCATGAAACTCTTGTAGTGAGCCGACATAGCTGCCGATGATGTGCATCGCCCGCATGGGGATAAACGCGATCGGCCATGGCGAAGCACCACCGAACAAACCAACAATAATCAGTTTGCCACCTTTGATGATGCTGTCGAAACCGATTTGCGTGGTTGAGGGGGCACCTACCAAATCGATGACCGCTTGAACCATTTTGCCACCGTTGGCTTTGATGATTTGCTGTGCGGCATCGGGTGCATTGCCATCAATGGCAGCTATCGCGCCCGCGTCGAGCGCCGCTTGGCGTTTAACGGGATCGATATCGACCACGATAGCGCCCGCGCCACCCTGCGCTTTGACGAGCTCAAGACACATGAGCCCGAGGCCACCTGCGCCCATGATGACAATGGGATGGTTCTGAAAGGTTTTGGCCCCGACTTTGTTCAACGCACTGTACGTTGTCAGCCCTGAACAGGCATAAGGGGCCGTTGTTGCTGGATCCAAGTCACCAATATCAATCAGGTATCGTGCATCGGGCACGACGATATGGTCTGCATATCCGCCGTCACGATAAACGCCCAAGTATTGAGGGGCGGAGCAATGGTTTTCCATGCCATCCTGACAGGCCACGCATTTGCCGCAACCAATCCAGGGGAACACCACATAGTTTTTACCCTTTTCGACGCCCGTGGCTTCGGGGCCCAGCGAGACGACGGTACCGACTGTTTCATGCCCCATCGCCAAGGGTAGGTTGATACCACGATCTTTTAGCGAAAGGCGTTTGCCATGACCCAGGTCATAACCGCCTTCCCAAATATGCAGGTCGCTATGGCAAACACCCGCCGCGCGCACTTGTAGCAATACTTGCGTACCTGTGGGCGCTGGGGTAGGGCGGTCTACCATCTGCAGGGCTTGTTGGAAGTTGATGACGCAATAACATTTCATGACTTTGTCTCCGTCTATATTTTTAAGAATAGCAATTGGTATTGTGACATAACCTGGTTCATCGCGACGGCCTCAGCTCGGTGAGGCAATGTTGATCATTAAAACCAGCCGCTCAACGATATCGGGCTGAACACAAAATTGTTTTAATACCTGCTGAACTCTCCCCATGCCTAAAGGCAGGGGGTTCTGGAGGCAGATTGCGAGGGGTTCGCGGGCTCTCGCATTGACCTTGCGGCCTCTGCTACAACATCCCGCGCGTGACCACGCACAAACCTCTTTCGACGTGCGATCCGGTCTGACGG